>JBBRHK010000194.1:0-6185 GCA_038222815.1 Chitinophagales bacterium | reverse complement strand
GGGAAGAGTAAATTGAATCACGAATTAAAAATTAAAAATTACGTAGTATGAAATTAAGGCTATGAATTACTGATTACTAATCTGAACGATTATTACGAATGTGGCTACGTAATTCGTAATTTTTAATTCGTAATTACAGTGTCCTGTTTAAATACTAAGTACTAAAAATCTAACATCTATATGCGTCCAGTACAATTTAATAATACAGTAAAGTTTGAAGGTATCCCAGAAGGATATATGGGAGAAGGATTTATGGCTACTAATTTTGAAAAAGTAGTTGGTCTTGCTCGTAAAAATTCCATTTGGCCTTTACCATTTGCAACCAGTTGTTGTGGTATAGAGTTTATGGCTACAATGGCTAGCCACTATGATCTTGCTCGCTTTGGAAGTGAGCGGGTAGGATTTTCTCCACGTCAGTGTGATTTGCTTATGGTGATGGGAACTATCGCTAAGAAAATGGGACCAATCGTAAAACAAGTATATCTCCAAATGGCAGAGCCTCGCTGGGTAATGGCGGTAGGTGCTTGCGCTAGCAGCGGCGGTATTTTTGATACCTACTCTGTTCTACAAGGTATTGACCAAGTAGTTCCTGTCGATGTATACGTGCCGGGTTGCCCTCCAAGGCCAGAAGCTATTCTTGATGGATTTATGAAAGTACAGGAGCTTGTAGGACAAGAAAGCTTACGCAGAAGACACTCTGATAGATATCAAGATCTTATGACTTCTTACGGCATTCAATAATTTGATTTTTTAATATTTTTATAATGGCTTTGACCAACGAAATAATACAAGAACGACTTACGCAGCAATTTGGAGATGTCCTTACTCATTGGGAAACCCCTTATGGTATGCTCACATTTACCGCACCTGCAGAGCTTAACCTTAAGGTAATGCAGTTTTTGTTTGATGATGAGCAATTGGGATTTCAATTTCTTACAGATTTACAAGCCGTGCATTACCCCGATAATACAGGCAAAGAATTAGCAGTAGTATATCATTTGCATAACCTCAAAGAAAACATCAGAATTAGATTTAAAGTTTTTGTTCCTTCTGCAAAGCCAGATGTATTTAGTGCGACAGCTTTATACCAATCTGCTAATTTTATGGAGAGAGAAACCTATGATTTTTACGGTGTAAATTTCTTGGGTCATCCTAACTTAATAAGAATATTGAATGTAGATGAGATGGATTACTTCCCAATGAGAAAGGAATTTCCGTTAGAAGATCAAAGTAGAATAGATAAGGATGATGAAATGTTTGGAAGAAGTACTTCCTTAAAACAAGGCGAAGCATTTCAAGCAACAATTAATAATTAAGAAATAGAAAATTAAATAAAGTTGAACGATTCAGTAATATTACCAGAGCACGGCACGCAAGAGCAACCTACTACGCTCAATCTTGGGCCTACACACCCTGCAACTCACGGAGTTTTTCAAAATATTTTGAAACTCGATGGGGAAAAGATTCTAGATGCAGTAAGTACCGTGGGTTACATTCATCGTGCATTTGAAAAAATTGCCGAGCGCAGACCTTTATATCAAATTACTACACTCACAGATAGATTAAACTATTGCTCTTCTCCCATCAATAATATGGGCTGGCATATTGCCTGCGAAAAATTACTGGGATTAGAGTTGCCGAAGAGAGTAGACTATATGAGGATTATCATAATGGAACTCTCTAGAATAAGTGATCACTTAATTTGTAACTCAATAGTTGGTGTAGATAGTGGCGCATACTCTGGATTCCTTTATTTAATGCAGTTTAGAGAGCATATCTACGAAATATATGAGGAGATTTGTGGTAGTAGATTAACTACGACTATGGGTCGTATTGGTGGTTTTGAAAGAAACTTTACTCCAGCAGTTTGGGAGAAATTAGACAAGTTTTTAGATGAGAAAACGGGTTATCCAAATCAGTTGAGAGAGTTTGAGAAATTATTTACTAGGAATAGAATTTTTATGGATCGCACGATTGGTGTAGGTCCTATATCTGCAGAGAGGGCATTGAATTATGGCTTTACCGGCCCTAACCTAAGAGCTGCCGGCGTAGATTATGATGTAAGAGTCCACACACCATATAGTAGCTATCAAGATTTTGATTTTGAAATACCAGTGGGAAAGACTGGCGATTGTTATGATAGATTTTTGGTGCGTAATGCAGAGATGTGGCAGAGCCTGAGTCTGATAAGACAGGCTTACGAAAAAGTAAAACAATTTAAAGGAGCAGAAGCAGAAGTGTATCACGCAGATGCGCCAATGTATTACTTGCCAAAGAAGGAAGACGTTTATACAAAAATGGAAGCGCTGATTTACCATTTCAAAATTGTGATGGGTGAGGCAGAAATGCCAGTGGGAGAAGTGTATAGCCCTGTAGAAGGTGCAAATGGAGAACTTGGGTTTTACCTAATTAGCGATGGCGGTCGTACCCCTTATCGTTTACATTTTAGACGACCTTGTTTCATTTATTATCAAGCATTCCCAGAATTGATTAAGGGAGGAATGTTGAGCGATGCGGTGATTACAATGAGTAGTTTAAATTTGATAGCAGGGGAATTGGATGCTTAGGAAGAAATAATTTTTAATAGAATGATCGATATGGATATTAAATTTTCACAAGAAAAATTAAATAGAGTAGCTGAGTTAGTTTCACACTACCCAGAAGGGAAGCAGAAAAGTGCATTGCTTCCAGTTTTACATATAGCCCAAAAAGAATTTGATGGCTGGCTCAGTGTCCCAGTAATGGATTATGTAGCTTCTCTACTTTCCTTAGAGCCAATTGAAGTGTATGAGGTAGCGAGCTTTTACAGTATGTACAACTTGAAGCCTGTAGGTAAATATATGTTTGAAGTGTGTCACACTGGTCCTTGTATGGTAAATGGAAGCGACGATATTACGGACTACATAAAGGAAAAATTAAACATAGAAGTAGGGCAAACTACTGAAGATGGAATGTTTACCTTAAAAACTGTGGAATGCCTTGGTGCTTGTGGGTATGCGCCTATGATGCAGCTTGGTAGCACCTACAGAGAGCATCTGACGAAAGACAAAGTGGATGCAATTATTGCAGAATGTAGAAGTAAGAATAATTAAAATAATATGGGTATAACCAATGCTATATTGACTGTAAGAGAGCACAGAAAAAGTGAGAAATCTACCGAAGTAAATTTTTTGGTGGATAGTGGTGCGGTGTATAGTTTAGTTCCGGGTCATATTTTAGATGTGCTAGAAATTGAACCATACAAACAAATGAGTTTTTCTTTAGCAGATGGTTCGGTTTTGACAAGAAGGGTTTGTTCTGCTTATTTTGAAATTGAGGGTGAGGGTGGTCCAGCACCAGTAGTGTATGGGGAAGTGGGAGATGAGCCTTTGCTTGGTGCTACTACTTTGGAGTCACTTGGTTTGGTTTTAAATCCGTTTACAAGAACATTGCATCCTATGAGGATGTTGATGGCAAAATTGAAGAAATAGAAAATGGCAAAGAAATTATTATTAGAAAAAGCACACGTCGAGGGCATTAGGCACCTAGACGTTTACCGCAGAGAAGGTGGATATAGAAGTGTAGAGAAAGCACTGAAAATGACCGAAGCTGATGTGGTAGAAGAGGTGAAAAAAAGCGGCTTGCGAGGTAGAGGTGGCGCAGGTTTCCCTACTGGTCTTAAATGGAGTTTTGTGGCTAAGCCAGAAGGCGTTCCTCGTCACTTAGTTTGTAATGCAGATGAAAGTGAGCCGGGTACATTCAAGGATAGATACTTAATGGAATTTATTCCGCATATTTTGATAGAAGGTATGATTGTGTCTTCGTATGCGCTGGGCAGCAATGTGAGTTACATATATATACGTGGCGAGTACGACTGGGTGGCTACGATTTTAGAAGAAGCCATTGCAGAAGCTAAAGCAGCTGGCTGGTTAGGTAAGAATATTTTAGGTAGTGGATTTGATTGTGAAATGTATGTGCACCGTGGTGCAGGTGCTTACATCTGCGGAGAGGAAACTGCATTGATTGAAAGCTTAGAAGGTAAGCGTGGCAATCCGAGAATAAAACCACCTTTCCCTGCTGTGCAAGGTGTGTGGGCGAGGCCAACTGTGGTAAATAACGTAGAAACACTTGCGGCAGTAGTACCTATCATTAATGATGGTGGTGAAGAATATGCTAAAATTGGCGTTGGAAAAAGTACAGGAACAAAATTGATTTCTGCTTGCGGAAATATAAATAAGCCTGGTATTTATGAAATAGATATGACGATTTCTGTAGAGGAATTTATTTACAGTGAAGAGTATTGCGGCGGTATTCCTAATGGAAAAAGGCTGAAAGCTTGTATCCCTGGCGGTTCTTCAGTACCTATCTTACCAGCTAATTTGTTGCTCACTACTGCAAAAGGAGAAAAGAGATTGATGAACTACGAAAGCCTTAGTGATGGCGGATTTGTAAGTGGAAGTATGATGGGTAGCGGTGGATTTATAGTATTAGATGAAGATCAAAGCATCGTAAGAAATACGTTTACTTTGGCAAGGTTTTATCGCCACGAGAGCTGCGGACAATGCAGTCCATGTAGAGAAGGTACAGGCTGGATGGAGAAAATATTAAAGAAGTTCCTCGATGGGAAAGGAGAGCATAGCGATATAGATTTGTTGTGGGATATACAAAGAAAGATAGAGGGAAATACAATTTGTCCGCTTGGAGATGCAGCGGCTTGGCCAGTGGCAGCAGCCATTAGGCATTTTAGAGATGAGTTTGAGTGGTATGTAAATAATCCTGATAAAGTTAAGAGCGAAGTTTATGGTTTGGCGCATTATGCAGATCCTATTCATGTGCCAGTAATGAATTAAAAGATAAAAATGAAAGTAAAAAAGAAAAAAAATGAAAGTGAAAATTAGAAATATTAAGTGTGTAGATATTACTATTGTAAGTCTAACTCATTTTTGCTTTTTTAATTTTGCCTTTTAAATTCACAAACGATGTCTGAAGAAATAAAAAATAACTCCACCATAAAAGTAATCATTGATAATATTACCATCGATGTAGCTCCGGGTACAACCATTTTAAATGCAGCACGCCAGATAGGTGGGGATGTAACGCCGCCTGCAATGTGCTATTACAGCAAGCTAGAAGGAAGTGGTGGTAAGTGCCGTACTTGCTTGGTAGAAGTAGCTGCAGGAAGTGAGAAAGATCCTCGCCCAATGCCTAAGCTAGTAGCTAGCTGCAGGACTGGTGTTATGGATGGAATGATTGTAAAAAATATCACTAGTGAAAAAGTACAGGATGCCAGAGCAGGCGTAGTAGAATTTTTATTAGTTAATCATCCTTTAGACTGTCCGATTTGCGATCAAGCCGGCGAGTGTCATCTACAAGACTTAGGGTATGACCACGGTGCAGCTAGCACTCGTTATCAGTTTGCTAGAAGAACTTTTAAGAAAGAAGATATTGGCCCCTACATACAATTACATATGACAAGATGTATTCTCTGTTATAGGTGTACTTATGTGGCAGATCAAATTACAGACAAGCGAGTGCACGGTATCGTAGATCGTGGAGATCACGCTGCCATCAGTACATATATAGCTAGAGCTGTCGACAATGACTTTAGCGGTAATATGATTGATGTTTGTCCTGTAGGGGCTTTGACCGATAAGACGTTCAGATTTAAAAATAGAGTTTGGTTTACTAAGCCGGTAGATGCACATCGCAATTGTGAGAATCCTAAATGTTGTGGTAAAGCAACGCTTTGGTTGAGAGGAAATGAAGTCTTTAGAGTTACTGCAAGAAAAGATGAATGGGGAGAGGTACAAAGTTACGATGATAAGCCAGGATGGATTTGCAACACTTGTCGCTTTGATAAAAAAGAAACAGCAGATTGGACAATTGAAGGACTTACAACAATAAGCCGCCATTCTGTAATAGGAGCCAATAAATATGCAACCTTAGAAGTGCCGCAAGAAACTATTGCCAATGTAATGGGCGGAAGAGCACCTAAATTATTGATGGATATTCATAGTGTGAGCGGTGTAAATATTCCAGGAACTGAGCTAAGTGAGTTGGAAAGGCCAGCACACACAGGAGATTTTGCACCTGCGCCGATTGTGCAGAAAGAGATTTTTAAAGACGAGCCAAATATTAAAAGTTAACTGGCTTTTCCATTCAAATAAATTCGAAAAGAAGTAAAAATCAGTGGGAAGAGAAAGGGG
>JBBRHK010000193.1:0-6216 GCA_038222815.1 Chitinophagales bacterium | reverse complement strand
AGACGAGTTTCAATTTGGCTTTTTGTTGTTAACTTCAACTTCATATTTTCAATTGGGCAGCGGTTCCGGGCTGGACGAGCAATGAATACCAGCACAGCAGCAAGCAGTAATGTTGTACGCCACTAAATGACACTTTATTGAAACCATATCTCTCTTCACCCTTGTTGGCGTAGCTCCACAATTTTAATTACCTGTAAAAGTTTGAAAGACAGTCGTTGTGCGTCCCGCCAACGACCGAAGTGTAAAAGTATTAGGTAGTGTTTTACTCTTATACTGAGTGAAGAATAAATCCTTATCTTTTTAGTACACGACGAGTGGAGTTAAGGTAAGATGCAGTTCAATTAGCTTTTGTTCTTACCTTCATAAGCAATATTGTTGTTGAATATTTATTATAGATGGTTACTATAAATTCTGGTCAATTCTAATCACATCATTATGAAGAAGTATATAAACCTTACCATTGTCTTGTGCCTTTTTTACTCCCTATCTTTTTCTCAAAGTGATACAAGTACTGTGCTAGACGCTGCTGATGTTTTTAAAAGAATTTCAAAAGAATTGGAATCTTTTAAATTGGACACAACCGCTGCTCCTAATGATAAAATCACCAAAAAAATTATCGAACTACGTAATGTAAAAGGAGGGTTTAATATCAATGAAGCTATCAAGTTTAAAATTGGAGAAGACAAGCAAAAAAATGAATCGTCAATTGCAGACATAGAGAAATTAGCCACTTTTTTCCAATCTGGAGATGGGAAAAGATTATTGGACAATGCTATGATTTGGATTTACAGGGAACATTTCACATACAGTGAATTAACACAGCTTGTAAAATTTTATAAATCCTCAGCTGGCAAGAAAATGTCAGCCAACTTTCCGCTTGTAATGTTGAAATCATTGGCAGCAGCTGAAACTATCAAGACTGCTTTTGAGGCGCAAAACAAAAACTAAGACCCTTCCTTTATCGGCACAATCCCCTTTAAATTGTCAGTCTTCAGCACTTTTAATCCCAAAGTTGTGTGCCCCGTTAACGAATAGAGTGTAAAATATTATGCCCATTCAAACGAACTATGTGATTTTAAAATATGACTAACCTTTGCAAACAATCTCCATTTACAGAGATTTTTTTTTGCCTTTTTTTCGGGCTACCTTGAGCAAAATATATAGTGTAAATAAAAATAGAATAAAGATGAATAAGCAAAGCCAGTTTGGAATGGTAGGTCTAGGTACAATGGGTAGCAACTTAGTGATGAATATGTGCGACCACGGCTATACGGTATGTGGATATGATAAAGACGTAGCTAAGGGAGAAGCACTTTTGGCAAAAGAAAAAACGGGGAAGGTACAAGTGGCATCCAAGGTGGAAGATTTTATAAATCAATTGGCTTCTCCAAGAATTATAATGATGCTCGTGCCGGCAGGTAAGATTGTAGATGCAGTGATTGCTGATGTGAAACCATTTCTTAAGCAAGGAGATGTAGTCATAGATTGTGGAAATTCCCATTTTACAGATACAGTAGCAAGGGTGGAGCAACTAAAGAAAGATGGCATTCATTTTATGGGTGTGGGTGTGAGTGGCGGTGAGTTAGGCGCAAGATTTGGACCATCTATAATGCCAGGAGGAGATAAAGCGGCGTACGATAAAGTGTCACAAATGCTTGCCGATATAAGTGCTAAATATAAAGACCAACCTTGCACAGCCTATATGGGCGACAGCGCCGCAGGTCACTATGTAAAGATGGTGCATAATGGTATTGAGTATGCTTTGATGGAACTTTTAGCGGAAACCTATCATTTATTAAAAGTACACGGCGGAATGACGAATGCAGAGATGCACGATGTATTTTCCTCGTGGAATAAAGGAAGATTACAATCTTACCTAGTGGAAATTACAGCAGCCATTTTATTAGAAAAAGATAAAGACTCTGATAAAGATTTAATTGATGTAATAGCTGATAAAGCCAAGCAAAAAGGCACAGGTGCTTGGACGAGTACAGAATCAATGCAAATACTTTCTCCCGCTTCTGCAATAGATGCTGCAGTTACGCAAAGAGTACTATCATCAATGAAAGAGGAAAGAATTGCAGCTGCAAAATACGCAGTAAGCGAAACAAAATCTAGTATTAGCGATGATAAAGCAATGCTGACACAACAGCTTGAAAGTGCATTATATACTGGCTTTCTCATCACCTATGCACAAGGGATGGCACTTTTACAAAAGGGAAGTGAGGAGCATTCTTTCGGTATTAATGTGGAAAAGGTTTCTGCTATTTGGAGAGCAGGTTGTATAATAAGAGCGGAGCTGCTCACTGAGATTAACCAAGCCTTTATTGAAAATTTAGAACTTAAAAATTTAATGCTTGCACCATCATTTGCAGCAAGTATTAAAACGGGTCAAGTAGCTTTGAGAAAAATAATAGGAATTGCCACAGCACAAAGTATTCCTTGTGGCACATTTTGTGTTTTACTCAATTACCGCGATAGTTATTTTAGTGCTTGGCTTCCGGCAAATATGATACAAGCTCAGCGAGATTTCTTTGGTGCTCACACTTATGAGCGCATAGATAAAGAAGGAACTTTCCATACGGAATGGAGTAACAAAGTGCAATAAAATATTAAAACAGAATTTCAATTAATATGCCAGTACAAGAAGAAATAAACGCTACACATATTACCATCTTTGGTGGTAGTGGCGATCTTACTAAGAGAAAATTAATTCCGGCTTTATACAATCTTTACCTTGAGGGAAGCTTACATCCTAAAATGAAAATATTGTGCCTAGGAAGAACTGAAATGACCGATGAAAGCTTTAGAAAATTGATGAAAGCTGGCGTAGATCAGTTTAGCAGAAGCGGAAAGGCAGTGAAAAAAGAATGGGATATCTTTTCAAAATATATCGTTTACATCCCTGCCGATTTTCTTAAACCAGCATTTTACAAAAAACTCAAAGCTGATATAACTGCGTTTGAGAAAAATGTAAAGTGTGGTGTAAACAAAATATTTTATCTAGCCATAAATCCACAGTTCTTCTCCCCTGTTTCTGATTTTATAAGTGAGCAAGGTTTAGGAGATGATAAAGAACATTGCAGGATAGTGATAGAAAAACCATTTGGTACAGACCTAAAGACCGCACAAGAATTAAACAAGCAGCTACTCAAAAATTTTGCAGAAGAGCAACTCTACAGGATAGATCACTATCTAGGTAAGGAAACCGTACAAAATATATTAGCATTTAGATTTGCCAATGCCTTGTTTGAGCCGCTGTGGAACCGTAATTACATTGACCATATACAAATATCCGTAGCAGAAAAAATTGGTGTGGAAGATAGAGGTGGCTATTACGAACATAGCGGCGCCTTACGGGATATGATACAGAACCACGTGATGCAATTAGTTTGCCTTATAGGTATGGAACCTCCTGTAAATTTTTCTGCTAATGAAATTCGAAATAAAAAAGTAGATGTGCTGCACGCAGTAAAAAGAATGACAGCAGAAAATGTACACGAAAATGCAGTAAGAGGGCAATATGGTGCAGGCACAGTAGATGGCAAAAAAGCTGTGGCTTATAGAAAAGAAAAAAATGTGGGGGAAGAAAGCAAAACAGAAACTTTTGCTGCGCTAAAATTGGAAATCGATAATTGGAGATGGAGTGGAGTACCCATATATGTGAGAAGTGGAAAAAGAATGAAGGAAACTATTTCTGTGATAACGATTGACTTCAAACCAGTGCCGCATCAAGCATTTTCAGAAACAACAATAGAAAACTGGCAGCCTAATAGAATGGTGATGAATATACAGCCAGATATGGGTATCCGTCTAAGGTTTCAAGCTAAAAGACCTGGATTAGAAATGAAATTATCACCAGTAGATATGACCTTTAATTATAAACAAGCCTATCCAAGTGGCCTTCCTGAAGGTTATGAAACATTACTATTAGATGTGATGCAGGGTGACCAAACCTTGTTTATGAGAGCAGACCAAGTAGAAGCAGCCTGGGAAATTGTAATGCCTGCGCTTACAGCTTGGAATGAACACGGTAATGCAGAATTTCCTAACTATAGCGCAGGAGAAAATGGACCAGAAGCCGGAGACTCTTTATTAGCAAGAGATGGGAATAGCTGGCTTATGATTCCGTTCAATGAAAATTCTTAGTAAATGAAACATTTTGTTCAAGAAAAAAATCTGGAAGCCCTCTCTATTTCCGCTGCCAATTTTATTATAAGTATCGCTAAGAAGTCAATAAAGGCTAGGGGTAAATTTACTATTGCATTAAGTGGTGGGAGTACACCTAAAGCATTATTTACTTTACTATCCACACAAGAGTATGCTTCGCAAATAGATTGGAAAAATACTTATGTATTCTGGAGTGACGAGAGAACTGTGCCGCTAGATGATGAGGAGAATAATGCCAAGATGGCCATTGATAGTTTACTATCCAAAGTGGCTATTCCAAAAAAGAATATTTATAGAATTGCATCGAATCTTTCTGCACAAAAGGCTGCAAAAAAATATGAAGCGAGTATCCTGTCTTTTTTTGACAACAAAAAGCCTTCACTAGATATTTGCCTACTAGGTCTTGGTGATGATGGACACACAGCTTCTTTATTTCCGCACACCACTATCTTAGAAGAAACGAAAGCCTGGGTAAAAGAAGTGTATGTACCAAAGCTAGATACCAATAGGGTAAGCTTTACCATACCAATGATACTTGCAGCAAGAAATATTGTTTTCTTTATTGCTAGTAAAAACAAGGCTATAGTTTTAGATAAAATTATAACAGGCGACTATACGCCAGCAAAATATCCTTCTCAATTTATACAGGGAAAAAGAAAATCCATTTATTACTTTTATGATGAAGCTGCTGGCAAAAAGCTGGAGCTTTCATTAAAACAAACTAGCTAACGATGTTTATACAAGCCATTGAGAAAGCCTCCGCTTTTACGAGACCGATTCATAATATTACGAGAACTTACACAGGCAAAAATTTAATTCCTGGAGCAGCAACTTTATTTTTTGTAAATGATGAAGGCTACGCAGTTACCTGCAAGCACGTGATAGATATGCTGGCGAATGCCGAGCATATTAACAATCACTACAACAGTTTTAAGCAAGAGAGGCAAACTATACTTGCAAGCCCAAAACATCGCCAGCTATTAAAGGGACTAGAATTAAAGTATAATTTTAAGCCCGATAGTGCTATTCAGTCTAAAAATAATTTTGTAGATATTGTAGATTCAATGAGTGGTTTTACTTGGCATACCCACCCTACCCTAGACCTTGCTATTTTAAAGTTCAACGATTATAATAAAATCCTTTATAAAGAACCCGCCATCCTTCTGGGCGATGATACTAAAATAAAACAAGGGAAATTCTTATGCAGACTTGGATTTCCTTTTGCAGAATTTAATAACTATCAATATAACCAAGCCACAGATGATATAGAGTGGACGCAGACTGGCTTGCAAGTGTCTCCAATGTTTCCGTTAGAAGGAATGATAACACGATTTTTAGGAGATGCCAATAATGGCATTATGGGAATAGAAATGAGTACGCCAGGACTAAGAGGACAAAGCGGTGGACCATTGTTTGACGAAAACGGCATTGTATATGGAATGCAATTCAGCACAAAACATTTACACCTTGGTTTTGATTTGGTAGATAAAGAAATTATGACCGACCAAGGCATTAAAAAAATAAGTGATTACTCCTTCTTACATTTAGGGCAGTGTATTCACGTGAATGTGATTAAAGCTTTTTTAAAAGAGCATAATGTGAAGTTCGATGTTAGCAGTTAGCAGTTGGCAATTGGCAGTTTTTAATAATAAAAGACCATAATTATGAAAAAAATATTTTTATTTAGTTGTGTAATTGTTTTTACTGCTTGCAACTCTTCACAAAAAAATTTAAAGTCTGTGGCTATTCCTTTCAACGATAACTTACCTGCTTTTGATAAAGAAGCCCATCGTGGTGGCAGAGGAATTATGCCCGAGAATACTGTAGCAGCAATGGTAAACGCAATAGGGATGGGTATTTCTACTTTAGAGATGGATGTAGTTATTACAAAAGACAAAAAAGTAATTCTATCACACGAGCCATTCTTTAACCACGAAATTACTACGACAGCAAAAGGTGATAGCATAGATGTGACTAAGGAGAAAAATTATAACATCTATCAAATGACCTATGAAGAGGTGAAGAAATATGATGTGGGAATGAAAC
>JBBRHK010000192.1:0-6288 GCA_038222815.1 Chitinophagales bacterium | reverse complement strand
GGCTAAGAAAAGATTATAAAGGCAATATACAGTTAGATAGTGTAAAACTTGCTAGTTACGATTTAGAAAAAGTTGCTGTTATGCGGCAGTCGTCCATAGCTGTGGTTTTTCAAGATCTAAGAATGTTTTTACAGCACTCTGTAAAAGAAAATATCGAGGTAAAACAAAGACTTGCCAAAGCAAATAACATTCCGAGTATAGAGGAAATGTGTGAAGCACTTGGGATGCAAACTAAGCTGGCACAAAGCTGTGGCACTTGTAGCTATGGTGAGCAACAAAGAATTGCTATTATTAGAGCACTACAACAACCCTTTGATTTTATTTTGCTAGATGAGCCTTTCAGCCACCTGGATGAAAACAACAGAATGAAAGCGATGAGCCTCATAGAGCATTGCGCTGTAAAAAATGATGCAGCCATTATTCTAGCAGACTTAAAACCTATTGAGTATTTTAATGCTGGTCACACTTTTTTTCTCTAATATTATGAAAATATCTTATCAGCATATTGTAAGTTTTTTAGACCCCACGGGAAATAAGATATCTAGAGTTACAGGTTTTATCGGACTGCTGATAGGCTGTACCCTACTGCTTTGTAGCTTACAGATGTACCTCAATATAAATGAACTAGTCAAGCCAAAAGAGCAAAAGAAAAACGGTTTCGATTTTATTTCATTAACAAAATCTATTACCAATGAAAATATGGGCAAAGACAATAGATTTCAAAAAGAAGATATTGAAAAAATAAAGCAACAACCATTTATTACAGGAGCAGCGGCTTTACAAGGAAATCAATTTAGAGCCAAAGCAAGTGCTGGCGATGTGATTCCTTTTAGCACTGATTTATTTCTAGAATCAATACAAAATGATTTTCTAGATACCTTACCGCCATCCTTCACTTGGCAGCCTGGACAAGAAACTATTCCTATCATTTTTTCTGCAGATTTTTTAGAATTATATAATGTATTTGCGCCAGCTCAAGGCTTACCACAGATAAGCGAGCAAAGCATACAGTCTGTAAGCATTTACATAGATTGTTATGGACCTCCGGGTGTAAAAATGACTTTCAAAGGGCAGGTAGTGGCGCTGTCTAACCGTATCAATTCTGTGCTCGTTCCAGAGAATTTTCTACAATGGGCTAATCAAAAGTTGGCTGCTACGGTAAATGAAAATCCAAGTAGAATCTTTATAAAAACCGCAGATGCCAATAATCCAGAACTACTTCAGTTTATTGAGAAAAATGGTCTACACGTCAATAAAGACATTACAAAATTTGGTAGGGTAAAACAGATTCTACAAGCGGTCATTGCAGGTCTTGGTGGCTTTTCTATTATGGTGATATTCCTAGCAATGATGATTTTTTCTTTTTACATCCAACTCGTAATTGCAAGAAGCAAAGACAATCTTATTTTATTACAAACCATCGGTTATTCTCCAAATACGCTTACAAAATTGATGAGCAAAAAATGGTTGCCAATGTTTGCCACAGTAATAATTATTTCAGTAATTCTTACACAAATAGTACAATATTTTTTCTACCGATCTGTACAAGGTTTTTCTGCTGAGGCGAGTATGTTTATTTCTGTGTGGGTGCTAGCAGTAGCTGCGTTATTATTTGCCTTGTGCTGGTATATTAATTATAGTTTGGTAAAGAAGCTGTTGTATAAACTATAATGAATTAGCGATAGCAGATTATTCCAAATTAACTATTACCATAAGGTCGTTCCGATGGAGCTTATTGAAAAAATATATTATTTTTTCTACCATAAGGTCGTTCCTCTGGAACTTACGGGAGACATAACAGTTTCAATTATTTAAAGCCTTAGTTTATCAAAGTAGACTCTTTTTCCAATTCTCCCTTGTTAGCCAATTGTCCGCAAGCCGCATCTATATCCTTGCCACGACTGCGTCTTAGCCTCACATTAACTTTATTATCTGCTAAGAACTTTGTAAATGCAAGTGTGCTGTCTTCATCACTTTTTACAAAATCAATTCCTGCTACTGTATTGTATTCAATGACATTTACAAGATGAGTAGGAATTTTTCGATACACTTTTATGAGCTCTTTCGCATCTTCTATGCTATCATTTTCTCCTTGAAGCAATACGTACTCTAGCGTGATATCATTCTTCGTTTTAGCATAGAAATAATTCAACGCTTCTATTAGCGCATTGATATTATTGGTTTCATTAATGCCCATTATTCTATTTCGCTTTTCATCGGTAGCAGCGTGTAAGCTTAATGCCAGATTAAATTTTACATCATCATCACCCAATTGCTTGATCATCTTTGCTACGCCTGCCGTAGAAACCGTAATACGCTTCGGACTCATTGCCATACTATCCGCAGCTGTAATTCTTTCAATAGATTTAAGTACATTCTTATAATTGAGTAAAGGCTCGCCCATACCCATATACACAATGTTACTCAGCTTACTCCCGTACAATTTTTCACTTTGCTCATGCATCATAGCTACCTGTGCATATATTTCATCAAAACCAAGGTTTCTCTTTCTCTCCATTAATCCTGTAGCACAGAATTTACAACTAAGGCTACAACCTATCTGCGAAGACACACAGGCTGTATATCTTTTATCAGTCGGGATGATTACCCCTTCTATAAAATGACCATCGTTTGTTTTAAATCTCGACTTAAACGTACCATCATTGCTGTGCTGCGCCCCTTCTACGGTGAGCGTATTCATCACAAATTTCTCCTTGAGCATATCTCTAGTTGCCAAAGGAAAATTCGTCATTTCATCGAAACTGCTGATGTGTTTTTTCCAAAGCCACTCGTACGTTTGGATAGCACGGAATTTCTTATCGCCGAGCGATTCAAAAAAAACTTTTAATGAAGGAAGATCTAGCTCTCTGATATTTTGTACTGCGGTCATAGCAGCAAAGATAAACACTGCGCCATTGAATAAATCCTATTTGGCATATCTATACCAATAGTTATTGATAAATTTGCGGAATTACTTCCCAAGAAATAACTGTAAAAAGAATATTCTAGGATTAGTAGTGTTTAAAATAGAAAATATGGAAAAAGTATATGTAATAGATGCTGTGAGAACCCCTGTAGGAAAATATGCAGGGACGCTTAGAGGCATCAGACCTGATAATTTGTTGGCTATTGCGATAAAAGCATTGCTAGACAGAAATACAAGCATAGATGTAAATGCCATTGAGGATGTAATAGCAGGCGCAGCGAACCAAAGCGGAGAAGACAATAGAAATGTAGCAAGAATGGCCGCTTTACTCGCAGGATTACCAGTTACCGTGCCAGGCAATACTGTAAACAGATTGTGTGCTAGTGGCTTGCAGGCTATTATGGATAGCGCCAGGGCAATAGCTGTCGGCGATGCAGAATTGATGATCGCTTGTGGGGTGGAAAGTATGACAAGAGCACCATTTGTAATGGCAAAGTCAGAATCAGCATTTGGTAGAACGCCAGAAGTATATGATACAACCATTGGATGGCGTTTTACGAATAAGGTATTAGCAGAAAAATATTTTCCTTATTCAATGGGAGAAACTGCAGAGAATGTAGCTAAACAATGGAATATTTCTAGAGCAGCACAAGATGAATTTGCATTCAGCAGTCAAAAAAAATATGATGATGCACACAAAGCCAATCGATTTGCAGAAGAGATTATTCCTGTACAAATTGTGGACGGCAAGGAGCGGTTTTTATTTGATAAAGATGAGCATCCAAGATTTTCTACGTTGGAGAAATTGGGACAATTAAAACCAGCTTTTGTAAAAGATGGCACCGTAACAGCGGCAAATAGCAGCGGCATAAATGATGGCGCTGCGGCAATACTTCTCGCTAGTGAAGCGGCTGTAAAAAAATATAATCTCACGCCAATAGCGATTGTAAAATCAATGGCAGTGGCGGGTGTAGACCCTGCTGTGATGGGCATTGGCCCTGTACCTGCGAGCAAGAAGGCATTGAGCCGTGCTGGAATTACAGTGAGTGATTTAGATCTAATTGAACTCAATGAAGCCTTCGCTGTACAAGCACTTGCTTGTGCAAGTGAATTAGGATTAGATGCAGAAAAAGTAAATGTAAATGGCGGTTCTATTGCGATAGGTCATCCCCTAGGCGCAAGTGGCGTACGAATAGCTACGACCCTTGTACACGAAATGAAAAAAAGAAAAAGCAAGTATGGCTTGGCTACGATGTGTGTGGGTGTGGGGCAAGGGGCTGCGGTGGTTTTTGAAGGAGTGTGAGGACGTTTAGTAGGTTAGGGGTTTAGAGGGTTTAGATGGTTTAGAAGTTTAGGGTTTAGAGTTTAGGCGACTTAGATGTTTAGAAGTTTAGAATTTAGATGTCACCATTTAAAATTTATTGCATCTTATCCTCTATCAAATATTGACTAGAGCCTTTGTAATAAACTCCTACATTATTCCTCATTATTCTCCTCAGCTTTTTTTGGCTGTTCGATTACCAATTCTACATCATCATCGTGTAAGATCGGCAGATTATTAAATTTCAAAAAGACATTGGCTACAGTAACTACATCTTTTTGACAATAGGCTGCAATGCGTTCTACATCGTTATCTTTCCAATATACTGGTCCTACTTTACTCCCATCCATATCATCTTTAGGAGATGGGATGCCTAGCACGGCAGAAAGTAATTTTAAAGAAGTAAAATTCTTATAATCGCCGAATCTCCAATATTGAAAGCTATCTACAATATTAGTCTCCCAAGGTTTCATATTTTGAAAATCTAAGAAACCAGGAATAGCGATGCCATTTGCCAACATTCGCCTACAGATAAATGGGATGTCAAATTCTTTGATATTATGTCCTCCGAAATGCCAGCTTCTGCTGTTCTTTTCTATTTTATGCATCGTAAGCAAAAATGCTTTTAGTATTTCTGCTTCATCGTGCCCATAGAAAGACTTAACCCTTATTTTAAGATTCTCTTCTTCTAAAAGATAACCCATGCTTATACAGACGATCTTGCTAAACTCTGCCATCACTCCAGCACGCTGCTCGTAAAACTCCGCTGGAGTTGCTTCATCATTGCGCAAGTGTTTTATTTTTTCTTCCCAGTTGCCCTGCCATTGGCTGGGCATAGCCTCAAAATTAGGATAGCAGCTTACTGTTTCTATATCTATGAAAATAATATCGTGTGGACTAACTTGCTGCATAAATTTTAAAAAAGGAAATTAATGAAAAAAGCCCATCTATTGATAGATGAGCTTGTGATAAAATAAATTAAGTTATAGGATTCTGTAACTTCCTAGCAGTCCTCAAATACAACTATTGTTCTAAATATTATGATTTACCCAATTCATTGCTAGGATTGTTCGACACCCTACGGGGTCGTAAAACATAATATAAAAATTCTTTTATAAACGTTCGACCCATACTGGTTCGCTTCAATTCCCATAATACATTTCTTTTGTTCAACTTTCCAGCAATTGGGTAGCATTTATCTATCTAACCCAAATACTTTCTAAAAATCATCAGAAACTCCATTCCTAATTCGTAATTTTTAATTCGTAATTAAAAAGTAATCCCTGCAAACAACTGAATCGCTTGGCTTCTCCATCTGTCTCTGTTATCGATATCATTAATATTCGTAAGACCAAGCTTATACCTAGCACCAAAATTAATTGCAGGTAATTGAATCCACAATCCGCCTATTGCGCTAAACTCTGAAGCCTTATACAAATCACCGTTAACCTTTAGCGAATCTACTGCTTGGGAAAGCAATAAGCCGTAGGATGGGCCAAGTTGAAGTTTTACCCTTTTACTAGTTCCAATGTTTAGATTCAATAAAATAGGAACTTCCAGATAGTTTAGTTTCGCCTCACGCTGAGAACCTCCTGTAAATAAATCATCATAAGCAGAAGTACCATCATCTGTAAATTCCGATTCTGATTGAACAAAATTCACTTCTGGCTGAATACCAAATCTTCTACTAAAATTAAATTGCATAAACGCTCCTACTTGATAATTGTAGTTATATCCTTTTTTATACGATAGTCCATCTATTTTATTAGCATTAAGACCGCCCTTAATTCCGAAACGGAAAAAACTCTCTCTATCCATATTCAATGGATTTCTTTGAGCAAAAGCAAATAAATTACTTAGCAACAACACTACTACTACCAACACAGATTTTGTATTCATCCTTTTAGATTTTTATTTAGATTCCTTTAGCAATAAACGTACCTAAGTGCAAATTCATTGCCCCAGAAAACAAATGTATTGCTAAATAAAACTATTTTAAGCTTGGCTTGTCTATATTTTGACCTTTTAAATGCGACAACCG
>JBBRHK010000191.1:0-6294 GCA_038222815.1 Chitinophagales bacterium | reverse complement strand
AATAGGCTTATCAGGGAATACTCTAATCCAAACATTTCCTTCACGCTTCATATGCCTAGTCATTGCCTGTCTTGCACTTTCAATCTGACGATTAGTAAGCCAAACACTATCCAATGATTTTAGACCAAAAGTTCCGAAAGCTAAAGTAGCTCCACGCTTTGTGTTTCCTTTCATTCGCCCTTTCTGGGTCTTGCGATGTAAAACTCTTTTCGGTGATAACATAATATCTTAATTTCTAAATTCTAATTATTAATTTTTTATTGCGTTTTGTGTTAGAGAAATTATCTTCTTCCTCCACCGCCACCGCTTGGACGATTACCACCTCCACCGCCACCACGACGATCATCTCCACCTCTACCACCGCCTCTGCGATCATCTCTTCTATCAAAACCACCTGGTCTGCTATCTGGCCCGTCATTCTTGCCACCAGCAATTACGTTGGGATTCAAATCTCTCTTACCTAAAACCTCACCTTTACAAATCCAAACCTTGATACCAATCTTACCATAAACAGTAAGGGCAAAAATGCTTGCATAATCAATATCCATTCTAAAAGTATGTAAAGGAGTACGGCCCTGCTTTATCTCCTCACTACGAGCAATCTCAGCACCACCGAGACGACCACCTACCTTAACTTTAATACCTTCTGCACCCATTCTCAATGCACTCGCAATTGCCATTTTGATAGCACGCTTGTAATTGATTCTTCCTTCAAGCTGACGAGCAATAGTATCTGCAACGATAGCTGCATCTAATTCAGCTCTTCTAATCTCAAGGATGTTAATTTGTACATCTTCCTTACCGCAAAGCTTTTTTAATTCCTCTTTGATACGATCTACTTCTCCACCACCCTTACCAATGATAATACCAGGCTTAGAGGTATGAATAGTAACAATCAATTTGTTTAGAGTACGCTCAATAACAATTTTAGAAATGCCACCTTTGTTGATACGAGCATTCAAATAAGTACGAATGCGATTATCTTCAATAAGCTTGTTTGCATAATCTTTTTTATGTGCATACCAGTTACTGTCCCATCCACGGATGATACCTAACCTTTGACCAATTGGATTTGCTTTTTGACCCATAGTATTTATTTATTTTCCCAGACTTAATGCCGAGAATAATTAAAATTATTCGTTTTCAGATTTAGTTTTCTTCACAGCCGCTTTTTTAGGAGCTGCCTTTTTTGTAGCTACTTTTTTTGCTACTGGAGCTTCTTCTACTTCAGCTGCAACTTTTACAGCCTTTGTAGCTTTAGCACTAGCCTCGTCTACCACTAGTGTTACGTGGTTGCTACGCTTTCTTACTCTATAACCTCTACCCTGTGGAGCTGGACGCATTCTTTTAATAACTCTTGCACCATCAACCATAATAGTCTTCACTACTAAACCATCCTCTTCCGCACCTTCATTTTTCTGCTTCCAGTTGTTGATTGCACTTAATAACAACTTGCGTAAAGGAACTGCAGGATGCTTTGTGTTGTGCTCAAGAACTGCCAATGCCTTTTCAACCTTCATTCCACGAATAAGATCTGCTAGCAAGCGCATCTTGCGAGGCGATGTAGGGTAATTATTTAATTTTGCTATTGCTTCCATCAGTTATTTTTAATTTTTGGATGTCTTTGTGAAAACATCAATTACATTTTATTTTTTGGCTGCGTGACCACGGAAATTTCTAGTAGGTGCAAATTCTCCAAGCTTATGACCTACCATAAATTCTGTTACATATACAGGGATAAATTTATTACCATTATGTACTGCAAGCGTGTGGCCTACAAAATCAGGAGAAATTGTACTTCTTCTGCTCCAAGTTTTAATAACAGCTTTTCTTCCTGACCCTTCATTTGCAGTAAGAACTTTTTTCTCTAAACCTGCCTCGATGTAAGGACCTTTTTTTAACGAACGACTCATTTTTTTAGATTTGCAGATGTTAGATCTTAGATGTTAGACTAAAAACTAAATCTTGTTTATTTGTCTCGCCGACGACGGGACCATTTTAACTAGTTACTTATTTGTTAGGCAATTTCTTACCATTTCTTCTTGTGATGATCATCTTATCAGAACCTTTTCCTCTAGTACGAGTAATTTGTCCTTTAGCATATTTACCATTACGACTACGAGGATGACCACCACTTGCTCTACCTTCACCACCACCCATCGGGTGATCTACCGGGTTCATCGCTACTGCTCTTGTACGTGGGCGAATACCTTTCCATCTGTTTCTACCAGCTTTACCCATACTCTCTAGGCTATGGTCACTATTACTAGTAACACCTACAGAAGCGTAACAATTGATAAGGATACGACGAGCCTCACCACTTGGCATTTTAATGATTGCGTATTTTCCTTCTTTGTTATTCAATTGAGCAGAAGTACCGGCACTTCTTACTAAGATACCACCTTGACCAGGCTGCATTTCAATATTGTGAATGTTAGTACCCAATGGCATATTCTTCAACATCAAAGCATTTCCTAATTCTGGAGCTACTGCATCTCCGCTTATCACAGTTTGTCCTACTTGAAGACCCTGTGGTGCAAGAATATAACGCTTTTCTCCATCAGCATAAGCTAGCAAAGCGATAAATGCAGTACGATTTGGATCATACTCAATCGTTTTTACGATAGCTGGAATATCTTTCTTATTTCTTTTGAAATCTACCTTACGATACATGGTTTTATTTCCACCACCTCTGTAACGCATACTTCTCCTACCATCAGAATTTCTTCCTGCAGTAACTTTTTGAGCCTCCAACAAAGACTTCTCAGGGATGTTAGTGGTAATTTCTGCATAAGCATTACCAATTCTCCATCTGGTACCGGCTGTGGTTGGTTTATATTTTCTAAGTGCCATTTTCTTTATTTGCCTGTGCTAAGGGCTTTTTTAGTTGAATCAATTACTGCATTTTGCGGTAGCAGCATTACCATACTTTAAGTTTTTAAATGATTATACAGTTGAAGTGTATATATCAATTGTTTCGCCTTCTGCAACGGTTACAATTGCTTTCTTTTTTGCTGGCTTTCTACCTACAATAAATCCTGCTTTTGTATACTTTGCTTTAAGCTTACTAGGTACAACCATTGTTCTAACTTCTTGTACCTGTACACCGTAGAAAGACTCTACAGCTTTCTTAATCTCAAGCTTATTAGCTTTGCGATCTACCACAAATGTGTAACGGTTAGTTTTCTCTGCTTGCATATTTGCTTTTTCAGATAATACCGGCTTTACTAATACATCACTCGCTTTCATAAGTTTCTATTTATTTTTTTTCTGTCTTATGGATTTCGCCTTTTAAGAATCTTAGTTTTTCAAAACCTAAGATCTGGCTCAGTTCATAATTCTTTTATTTTAATGCTGACCCGAGAGTCATTCTTTTATTAGTTTTATGCTTCTGCGTTTTCTAGAGCTGCTTCAGAAAATAACTTTGCTGCTGATTCAGTTAGAATTAACTTGCTAGCGTTAAGTATATCGTAAGTATTCATATCATTTACAACAGTACCTTTTACACCAGGAATATTTCTCATACTCATATATACATTGTCATTGTACTCGGGAAGAACAAATAATGCTTTTCTTCCAAAATCTAATGCACTCATAATTCCAGTAAAAGTTTTTGTCTTTGGCGTATCCATTGACAAATCTTCCAAGATAATGATGTTATTATCTTTTGCCTTGTAAGACAATGCACTCATCTTAGCTAAATCTTTTACCTTACGGTTCAACTTAATGTCATAAGCGTGAGGCTTTGGGCCAAAAATAGTACCACCACCTTTATACAATGGATTTCTCAAGTTACCCTTACGAGAACCACCGGTACCTTTTTGCTTATGAAGCTTCTTAGAAGAACCTTTCACCTCTGCTCTAGTCTTCACCTTGTGGTTACCTTGACGCTGGGCTCCTAAGTACTGCTTTACAGCTAGGTAAATAACGTGGTCATTTGGCTCAATACCAAATATTTCATCTGGTAAATCGATTGACCTTCCTGTTTTTTCACCCTTTATGCTTAATATATCTACTTGCATGTTTTGTTATTTTGAAGCACCGAGGCGCTCTATTCTAAAATTTGACCTAAGTCTAATTTATTTCTTATTAATTGTAACAATAGAACCGTTATGACCTGGAACTGATCCACTAATCAAGATGTAATTTTTCTCTGCGAAAACCTTTACAACTTTCAAGCCTTTCATCTTCACTCTATCACAACCCATACGACCAGCCATTCTCATTCCCTTAAAAACTCTACTAGCATCTGATGAGTTACCAATAGAACCTGGAGCTCTTTGGCGATCATGCTGTCCGTGAGTAGCCTCACCAACACCACTAAAGCCGTGACGCTTCACAACACCTTGGAAACCTTTACCTTTTGTTGTACCTACTACTTCAATATCATCGCCTTCAGCGAAGATCTCAACTGTAATAGTTTCACCAAGGGTAAGACTAGAGCCGCTATTGCGAATTTCTTTTACTACTTTTTTAGGGGAAGTGTTTGATTTAGCGAAGTGATTCACTTCAGCTTTAAGAGAATGCTTCTCTTTCTTGTCTCCAAAAGCGATTTGGAGCGCATTATAACCGTCAGTATCTACGGTTTTTACTTGGGTAACGACGCAAGGACCTGCTTCTACTATTGTTACAGCGGTTTGTTTTCCCGTTGCATCAAAGACACTGGTCATGCCGATTTTTTTACCAATAATACTTTTCATGTGCGTTTTTTTTAGCCACATGGAACAAACTGTAACGATTCTTTTAGAAAAAGAACTGTAATAAGTTTATTACATTGTATCTGTTTTATACCCAGCGCTCTGTTACATAATTTTAATGTAGAGAGATGAGCGTTCAATAATTTACTTTTTTAAGAGCTTACCTAATGCCTTTCTTCGCCTAGACGAAGAGGTTCATTAAGCCTTAATTTCTACATCTACACCACTTGGTAAGTCTAGCTTACTTAGAGCATCAACCGTACGGCTGCTGCTGGTATAAATGTCTAATAATCTTTTATGTGTACACAACTGGAACTGCTCACGAGCCTTCTTATTTACGTGAGGAGAACGAAGTACAGTAAAAATTTTCTTGTGCGTAGGTAAAGGAATTGGTCCTGTAACTACTGCGCCTGTACTGCGAACAGTTTTTACGATTTTATCTGCAGATTTATCTACTAGGTTATGGTCGTAAGACTGAAGTTTTATTCTGATTCGTTGTGACATATTTTAAAGAACTTTTTAGCCGTTTTTTTAATTTGGAGTGCAAAGGTAAGGGTATTCTTAATAAAATTACTAATAGTGTAAAATTATTTTTATTTTTTTTCTTGTCAGTGCTTTGTGACCCATTAAGATGCTTGAATAATAAGGCATTACAGAGTATCACGTAAGATATTGACTATCCATTTATACCCTATAAATGAAGCTATTTTATCTTTAAAACACCAAATCTCACTCTTCTTTTGAACAATTTCAAAAGATCAGAAGTAACAAGGTATTCTCCATTAGTGATTTTTCTCATATACCTAGGTATGGTAATGTAGTCTTCATCTAAGTGGCTATATACTTGCTGCCTACTAAGGTTTCCCTTATCATCTACTGTGGCCGCCATAAAGATTGACCTTTTAAAATTCCTTACATCATCAGGCTTCTTAGTGATTTCTCTATCTACATTATCTTTATCATCATTATAAAGGAACACTAATTTATGTCCATATACAATTGGATAATACCCCAAAAATAAACTCGAGTTGACTTGAATCTGATTTTTAGGTATTCTCGTAAAAATCGCTTTGCCGTCCTGAGCAATATTAGTATTTACAATATCCCCATAGTAATAAGTGTAAGTAGTTCTCATATTACCTCTAGAGTCAGTTGTGGTAGTAATTACTAGTTTATAATACTCACTTACTAAGTCTACTGAGCCATTTGTCCTAGCCAATATATTAGTAATTCTGAAACCATTGTATAGTCCTGGATTATTACCACCAACTGAGGCAAAATTGTCTACATCTATTTGTCGAAGAAAATCTTCAGAAAACGGTACGATTTTAGGAGATGAGACCTTAGAAGTCTTAGGATCTAAGTCTGCATAAAACACGCCTGTAATCCTTCCGCTAAATTTAGTTTTGTACAAACCTGCCACTGTAAGAGATCCCTTCTTATTATATGTAAGCTTTGTTCCTTGAATATAATTATTATCCAAATTGAATTCAATGTCTTTGATATTAGACTTTGCAGACTCATACACAAGCATCTTGTAGCTGTACGAAGGAACTTTTTCACCATCTTCTTTTACACTTTCTCTAGTTACTTCCTT
>JBBRHK010000190.1:0-6299 GCA_038222815.1 Chitinophagales bacterium | reverse complement strand
AAAAATTAACTCATAAAAAACAAAACAATGAAAAAACTAATTTTAAGTCTAGCTATTGTAATGATTACGGTAGCGGCAAGTGCACAGGATCTTGCGGGATTCCATGTACAAGGCGGTATTAATTTAGCAGTTCCTGCTAATAATCTCACTGGCATATCTATAGGTGCTGGTGTTGATTTGTTAGGTATGTATGGCGTTTCTGAGAAAGTAGCTTTAACTGGTGATGCTGGTTATACTTCTTTATTTGCAAAAAATAGCGGTAGTAGCTTGGGCCTAATTCCAATTCGTGTTGGTGTTAGATTTTTCCCTAGCCAAAATTTCTACATCGCTGGTAAGGGTGGTCTTGGTATTCTTACAGGTGGTGGAAGTAGCACTAGTACTGCTGCATATTCTGCTGGTGTAGGTTATATGATCAGCCCATCACTTGATCTTGGTGCTTCTTATGATGGTTTTAGCAAGAATGGTTCATTCGGTATTGCTAATATCCGTTTAGGTTACACTTTCGGTAAGAACTAATTAAAGAATTTTAATTTCTAGAAAAGGCTGCGTCATTTTATGATGCAGCCTTTTTTAATAGATATACATTTCTCAATATTCTTCTATAAATTTAGGAATGCAAAGCATTTCTTTTTGGAAACGTTCTCCAGTCACAAGATTAATATTTCCATTAGTCCTAGGTATACTTGCAGGTTTTTATTTTCAAGTCAGTTTTCTATTTCTGAGTATTATAGCTTTTTCGCTGGTTCTAATCGCATCAATATTTTACTTACTAAAAAACAAACTGAGTACTTGGCTTATGCTAGGCAGAGGGATCTTTATCCATTGCTTACTAGTGTGGCTAGGCGCAACGCTAGTCTGGCTCCATACTTCTATCAATCAGCCTTCTTATTACGGTACTGCAATCAATGATAGTACTAAGCTGCTAGTTACACTCAATGAAAACCCTTTAGAAAAAGATAATAGTTACCAAGCAGAAGCAACTATCAAGAAAGTATTTACACAACACAACGCTTTAGAAAAAACTGGAAAGCTGATCATTTACTTTGCCAAAGATACTCAGGTAAGCCAGCTAAAATATGGAGATGAACTGATCATCAACGGGCAGCTTCAAGCTATAAAAAACGCAGGCAATCCAGGCAGTTTTAATTATAAAAGATTTGCGGCGTTTCACGGATGGCAACACACCGTTTATCTAAAACACAACCAATATAAAAGTACTGGACTAAATAGTGGCAAATGGTGGAAGAAGCAAGCAAACGCCACAAGAGCCTATATCATAAATACTTTACGCAAGCAACTTAGCGGAGACGAAGATGTACTCGCCATAGCACAAGCCTTAATTATTGGCTACAAAGCGGACCTCAATAAAGACCTCGTACAAGCCTATAGTAACACAGGGATAGTACACATCATTGCCATTTCTGGAATGCATCTGGGAATGATATATGTGCTGCTACAATTTCTCTTTAATGCCCTACCATTTACGAGAAATAAAAAGAAACAAACGCTTCCTATTATTTTATTACTTTGGATTTTTGCCATACTAACTGGTGGCTCTGCATCTGTGCTGCGAAGTGCCATTATGTTTACTTGTATCATCATCGGGAAAAACTATTTTAAGAAACCTTCCTCATACAACGGCCTAGCTATTTCTGCATTTATTTTACTTTGTATTAATCCATTTTATTTATGGGATGTTGGATTTCAAATGAGCTACTTAGCTGTGGGAGGAATTATTTGGTTACAAAGACCAATCTATAATCTGTGGTTTACTAAAAATAAAATGTTAGATAAAGTATGGTCCATGGCTTCTGTTACTTTAGCTGCGCAGCTTGTAACCTTTCCTTTATCTATTCTATATTTCCATCAGTTTCCTACCACTTTTCTTTTTGTAAATATTCTTGTGCTGCCGCTTGCTGCGGTGGCATTGTATAGCGGCGTAGTCCTTTTATTGCTATCATTTATTCCAATTGTTACCAAAGGAATTGGACTACTATTATTCTATTCTATCAAGCTAATGAATGGCATCGTTAGCTATTTTAATAGTTTTTCTTGGAGTGTGTTAGATGGCATTTCTGTCACTTGGTACAGTACGTTATTCTTGTATGTCGCAATGTTTCTAATAGCTTCTGCATTACTCAAAAAATCAAAGCCTTTCTTATTTGCTGGCTTATTTTCCTTTCTACTTTTTGCTATTAGCAATAGCATAACCCAGCTTACACATTTACAACAGCAGAAAATCATCGTCTATAATGCTTCAAAATATACAGCAGTAGATATCATTGATAAAAACAAATTCCTCTTTTATGGAGATTCTTTATTCAAGCAAGATGCTGTGTTTAGAAATTTCCATTTGAAGCCTTCTCGAATTGATCTTCACGCTAACAATGAAGTAGTCCAAATGGGCAATTGTATTTTAACCAAGAATAGCATCCTTTATAATGATGTGCTAGTGTATATCGCAGACAGCAGTAGCAAGTTTTTACCTTCTATGGAAAAGATTCCAATACAAATTCTATTAATCACAAAGAAAGCCCCTTCACTCACGCAGCTAGTCGAGAATTTTTCGCCTGCCGTAGTGGTGTGTAATGGTACTAACAGTTTGTGGAAAACCGCTAAGTACAAGCAAGAAGCAGAGGCGTTACATTTGCGCTTTCACAGCACGGCTACAGATGGCGCTTATGTGTATGATGTACCTGCAAAAGAATAAGTTTTTATTCTAAAATAACTCTGCAATGAAAAAAATACAATCTGCTCTTATCTCTGTTTTTTATAAAGATGGATTAGAAGATATTATTACAACCCTTCATAAAAACAATGTAAGCATTTACAGTACTGGCGGCACCCAAGCCTTTATAGAAAAAATGAATGTGCCTTGTATTCCTGTAGAAGATATCACACAATATCCTGCTATACTTGGAGGTAGAGTGAAAACTTTACACCCCTTAGTATTTGGAGGCATCTTAGGTAAAAGAGATGACGAGCAACATCTTGCAGAAATGAAGGAGTATAAGATTCCTACAATAGATTTAGTGATTGTAGATCTATATCCTTTTGAAGAAACAGTTGCCACCCACACTGGCGAAGACGAAAGCCCGATTATTGAAAAAATAGATATTGGTGGACCGTCAATGCTGAGGGCGGCAGCCAAAAATCATAAAGATGTGCTGGTAGTAGCGAGTAAAAATGATTACGCTACTATCAATAAAATCTTGAGCGAACAAGATGCGAGTACAAGCCTAGATCAACGTAGAACATTTGCCATTAAGGCATTTGATGTGTGTACGCATTACGACAATGCAATCTCTGCTTACTTTCACCAAACAGATTTTACCACAGCATTTCACAAAGAAAAAAAGACGCTTCGCTACGGTGAGAATCCACACCAAGCAGCAAGTTTCTATGGCGACCTATCTAAATATTTCACACAGCTTCACGGAAAGGAATTAAGTTATAACAATCTTGTAGATGTAGGTGCAGCAATGGAATTAATACAAGATTTATCTCCAGCTTTTCCTAATTTATCAGCAACTGAGGAAAGTTGTTTTGCTATTTTTAAACATACCAATGTATGTGGTGTCGCCAAGAGAAATACTTTATTAGAAAGTTGGGAAGCAGCGCTTGCTGGCGATCCTGAAAGTGCGTTTGGCGGCGTGCTCATTTGTAATCAACCCGTAAATGTAGTCACAGCAACAGCCATCAATGAAATATTTTTTGAAGTTTTACTAGCGCCAAGTTTTGATGAAGAGGCTCTAACTATTTTACAGAAAAAGAAAAATAGAATTCTATTACAAGTAACAGCAGTCCCAATAATTAAAACGCAACAAAAGTCTTTATTGGGTGGCGTTCTGATACAGGCAACGGATGAAGGAAACATTACAGAAGAAAAAGAAGTAGGAGGAAGAAGTACTACAGCAGAAGAAAAAGAAAATCTACTTTTTGCAAATATTATTTGCAAGCATTTAAAAAGTAATGCTATTGCCTTAATAAAAGATATGCGTTTGTTAGGAAAGGGTTGCGGACAAACAAGTAGAATAGATGCTTTGCGTCACGCTATAGATAAAGCCAAACAATTTGAGGCAGATTTACAGGGTGCAGTATTATCAAGCGATGCATTCTTTCCTTTCAATGATTGTGTGCAGATAGCTCACGAGGCGGGCATTACAGCCTTTATACAACCGGGTGGCTCTATGCGAGATGAAGATAGTGTAGTGTATTGCAAGGAGAATAATTTAGCAATGATTATGACAGGAATGAGGCATTTTAAGCATTAACCGAATGCCGCTATAAATTAGGTTGCTATTAAACCAACCTTAAAAATGATAAGCATACCCTTTTAGAATTTTTTCTCAAATAAAGTTTTAGAAAAATGAACAAGAAGATAATTATCCAACTTTCGATTGCCCTATTATTGAGCTTAACAAGCATAGCACAATCTAAAACCACCTTCCCTACTTCATTTTTAGGTAATTGGAAAGGGAATCTAGAATGGATAGTAGCAGGAAAACCAACACAAACTTTCGCTATGCAGCTTCTAATAACTGAAGCAGATAGTGCTAATCATTACAACTGGAAAATAACTTATGGTGATCAACAAAACGATATACGCCCATACACCCTAAAGCCAGTCGATACAGCTAAAGGGCACTGGATGATAGATGAGCATAATGGCATTTTATTGGATGGTTACATTCACGGAAATTCCTTTCACGGTGCATTTACTGTACAGGGCAGTACCATAGTTGATAACTACACATTAGAAAATGGTCGCCTCAAAGTAGAATTTTACAATATTAAACTTGCTGATAAAAATCAATCTGGAGCAGGAACAGAAGACAGTCCTTTCGTAGATAGTTATAGAATAGGCAGCTACCAAGTAGGGTTTCTTGAAAAAACAAATTAGATTTTCACACCAGATATTTCTGTGATAAATGCTTCATACATTATTCTGTAGGACTGGCTCAGCCTATCTGTCCCTAGTAAGTTATTGTGAAAAATACTTACAAAAGGAATGTGATGGTCTACACAATTTTTGGCTAAACTTTTCATCTCTATAAATGCTTCATCAGCGGTATGATGATTTTTAAAAATACTCGTAGAATCCATATAGCAGAACGGATGTATTTTCAATGTCGTAATTTTTTCAATTGATAAATCATACCAATAAAAAGGAAAACTGGTAGACGCTCTAAATCCATTCATAGTTCCATAGCCCATACTGTAGTCGTCTGTAATGCCACACTCTATAAGGATTTGATAAGATTTAGGCAAGTTCATACGAAGAAAATGTTGCCTAGATTTTTCTACAGCAATGCTCGTTATTTTTTCTAACAAAGCTTTCTCTTGATTTATCGTAGATACCTTCAAATAGCTTTGCCAAGAGGGATGAATGCCTACCTCATCATTTTTTGCAACTGACTTTACTAATTGTTGTAATGCCACACTTGATGGCGCAACATTCTTATCGTATTTACCCAATCTTTGAGCAAGCAAGAAAAAATAAATAGGTTGGAGTTGATATTGCTGATGCAAATTTTGTAGCTCGCTGTAGCAGTCGTATGGGTCTTTCTGCTGACCAAGCAATACTTTTATCCGCTCCATACTTGGAGATTTTAAAAACCCTCCAATATTCCGAAGCCAACCTTTTGCTTTATAAGAAAATGCAATGTCAATATCATAAGTAGGCAAGAATGAAAATCTATGGCTAGCAAAAACCAAATCGGAAAAATGTGCTTCTAAGCTCATTTTAAATTCTTTTAGCCAAATATCAATCATTGGTAAATGCAAGAAATCATTTTGATATGCTACTGCATTGATGGCATCAAACCTTCCATACTCATCTGGTGTTGTTTCAAGATACTCTTCATATCGAGATAGTAAATAAAAGACAGCTGAGAAAATATCAAATCCAATTTCTGTTTCGGGAAATGAAAATAGAAGTGTTGCTGATTTTGTCTTGCTAACAGATAAATTTTGAGTTGTAATTCCTTTGGAAGAAAGTAATCCAGCAGCAGAGATTTGCATCGTTGTACTAAAATCCGAATCTAGCCCATAAAAAATGAAGTTATTAGACGCCGATTTGTTAGGATCTGAAATCAACTCATAAGGCAGCTCATAATACTGAGTGAAAATAAAATCACACACATATTTCAACCTTGGAGTAACAGTAGTGCTTATAATGGAAACCATACAGTAGCAAAGTACAAATTATACTTATCTTCCATCGAAAAAAATTACCCTTGTATCTTTACAAAAAATAAGACAGCATTGTCCAATCCAAATCTAGAAATAAATAAAGA
>JBBRHK010000189.1:0-6307 GCA_038222815.1 Chitinophagales bacterium | reverse complement strand
AAAAGCATTATCATCAAAATATGCCAAACTACCATCTGGGTTATAGCTAAAACTGTACGTTCGTGCAGAGTTAAATGGATTAGCTGTTTGGTTTATCAGCGTTATCCTATTACTCGCATCATAAGTATAGGTTCGCACGATACTATCGCTAGTACCAGCCTGACTTACGAGACGAGTAAGTACATTAGTGCGAGTGGGTTCTACCACATTTTTATCTTTTTTACAAGAAGTCAGTATGAATATAAATGCCAGAAAAGCGAAGAGAATTTTTTTCATTTTATAATTATTTATTGATTACGGAATCTAGAATTATTTTATTTTTTTATGATCACATTAAATTTACCATCTGCGACAACTATACCTTTCGAGTTTTTAGCATCATAATTATTACTTACATCCATTGGAGAAGCGAATGTCCCTGTAATCATTCTACCCTCACTTGTTTCATTGATAGATGTAATTGCAATACAGTTTGGCGTAGCTGCTTGTCTAAAATTATCATAATCCCACTCTTCACTATCTGAAGTATTGTCATCAAGGAGGCTAATTCCAAACCCTGCTGTACCTTCTCTTACACTATTATAACTCCCAACACCTACTTTATTAAATGGCATTATCGTAATTAAAAAATTTGTCTTACCCGATGCGTCCTTTGTAAATATTTGTAGCTTATCGTCAAACTCGCTATAACTTGCTAGTACTTCTTCCGGCACAGACTTCCATTCTTTACCGTCTATCAATGCAGTTACAGATTGCTTACCCGGCTCTGTAGAAGCAGGGGCATCTGTTGTTGACGTTTTACTGTCACTTGCATTGTTGCAAGAAAGTAATAGCACAACAGAAATCACTAAAAGGATACCTTTCATAATTGTATGTTTTAGCAAAAATTAATTTTTCAATGACGTTGTACAATCACCAATAAGTGTGATAATCATATTCTAGAAAATAGTACTTTGCATAATGCTATTGAAATGGGCCCTTCTATTTTCTTGCTCCTTATTTATTTCTCGTGCGAGTGCCCAAAGCTCCCCATACAAATTATTTACGAGTAGTGAAGGCCTTATTAATAATCGAAGTGGTAATGTTACTCAGGATGATCTTGGGTACATCTGGATTACGACAGACAATGGCATTTGCAATTATGATGGGAGAAAGTTTAATTTTTTCCCTGGAAGTAAAAACCAATATTATTTTGCTCATAATAATTACATCAATAAATACAAGGGTGCATGTATTATTGGAACAAATGGGCAAGGTTTTGCAAAGGCGAAGGGCAACTCTTTAGAGTTTGTCTATGCAAAAGACAGCACTCCAAAGTATGTGATGAGCGCACTACAGCTCAATGATAGCAGCTTTGTTTCTGCTGCAGTACACGAAAACAAGCTGCATATCGTTACTAAGAATACAGTTAAATATATTCTTCTCCCTGCAGAGATAAGAGATTTAGATATCTATTGCTTTTTCGTGTTTGAAGATATAGCAAAAAATATTTGGGTAGCTACAAATAAAGGTTTTGTAGTGTATGAAAAAGGCGATTTCAATAAGCCTTATGTCATACCTAAATTTTCTAAAAAATATATAAACGTAGCTAGACAGGATGCGAACCATAATATTTTTATAAGCAGTGATAGTGGCATGTATTATATTAACGCTGCTAGCCTAAAGGATGTAAGAAATATTCATCCAATAAATTTTTATAAACATACGTTTGAAATAACGGCAGTAGGGGTTTTTAGTAATGGAGACGTTGCTTTTAGTGCCTACCCAAATGGGCTATTAATCTTCAACAAAGAGTTGAAGCTTGTAAAAAAGATGGACAGGCCCCTGATACCAGATGTAATTCTGTGGGATATATTTATAGATAGAGAAGGAACAATGTGGCTGGCTACAGAGAATGGAATATATAAGTACACTGATTTGAATATCAGAAATTATGTTCTCCCTAATCCTAAAGGTGCACCACAAGTAAAAACTGGTGTGTGTTACGGGGCGTCATTTTTACTATCTAATAATCTACAAATTTATAACTTCGAAGATGGTCAACTCAAAATGATAAACCCTCGTGCAGCGAATACATTTACAAATGAATTCTATACTGACGGTGATTTATTATGGTTAAATGACTTAGATCCATTCAACACCTACTATAAGCAAAGGCTATTTAATGCTAGTTTCTCCAATAATACTTTTACTACAACTAGCATATTATCCTCACCAAAAACGTATGCTAATTCAATCAATTTTAAGTCGCTTATCAAAATCTTTACAGGCGACCGCTGTATGCTTACCAAAGATGGAAAACTTGTGCGGTATAGTGATGGCAAGTTTGATGATGTGGAAACAAAGCCCGAATATAGAGCTGTAATATTCGATGCTATGCTATCAGACAATACAAGAGATGGAGCCATTTTAATTAGCAACGATAGTGGATTCTATAAAATTAAATTTTTGCCATCTGATAATGGGCTAAGCTTCGAAATTTTACAACACTTCAAAATAGAAAATATTAAAATAAAATGTGCAGAAGCTGTGCTAGATAATAGGGGCAATATATGGCTAGCTACGAATAACAATGGCCTCTATCAATTTTCTTCACAGAACAATAGGTATGTTTTAAAGAAGCATTTTCTAGAGCCCGATATTTCTAGCACGCTATTAACTTGTATTATAAAAGATAGCCAAGGCAGCGTATGGATAGGAAGTAATAAAGGAATAGATAAAATTACATTCTCTGATAAAAATAGAATTGACATCTACAAAGGTGTATATGAAAATAATACATTAGGCAACTATATTTATGTATTAAGAGAGCAAAAGGGCTTGTTGTATATTGGAAGCTCTGGAGGATTAACAACTGTGCCAATAAGCACAACGCTAACCAAGATTGTTCCGTCCGTTTATATCAATAAAATAAATTGTAATGGAAAAGAGATATATCCAGAAAATGTAAATGAGAAAACAGAATTTAACTATGATGAAAATAATTTCACTTTTGAATTTGTAAGCCCGAGTTTTATAAATGAATCGCAGACGGAGTATCAATATAAAATGGATGGCACAGAAGCAGATTGGAGTATTTCTAGTTCTAATTACACTGTAAATTATAATCAATTAGCTCCTGGCCATTATACTTTTAGAGTAAGGGCAAAAAATGCGAACAGCCTTTGGTCTGCTACTGATGCTACTTTTAGCTTTACAGTAAAAAAGCCATTCTATAAAACTTGGCTTTTCTATTTATTTTGTACAATAGTACTAAGCAGCTTAATCTACTGGCTTTATCGCCAAAAAATAAATAAGATACTCGCAGTACAGAAAACTAGAAGTATTATAAGTAAAGACTTACACGATGACCTTGGTGCTACTATGAGCAATCTTACTTTGATGAATGCTATACTCTCAGAGAAGATAGACAAAAAACCAGAAGAGGCTAAATTGTTAGCTAAGAAAATGGAAGTAATAAATAGAGGGATGCTACTAAGTATGAGTGATATTGTATGGAGTGCCAATCCCGACAATGATAGCCTAGAACAACTGATTGTGCGGCTGCGAGTTTTTTGTAGTAACGTATTTGAAGATCTTGGTATAAATTACAATATTATATATGAGCAAAAAGTAAAAGTGAAAAAGCTAGACATACAATATCGAAAAGAGATATACCTAATGTGTAAAGAGATAATAAGTAACTGTGCTAAGTATAGCAAAGCAAAACAACTTTCTTTAAAAATTATAAGTGCCGAAAAAAGTATTTCAATCTCCGCAACTGATGATGGTATTGGTTTCGACGAAGAGAAAATCATAAAAGGAAATGGCCTTGCTAATATTCGTAAAAGGGTAAAGGCTCTGAAGGGTTCAGCAATTTTAAATAGCAAAAATGGCACACATTGGCTCATTAATATCCCAACATAACAATGGCATACAGAATAATCATACTAGAGGATAATTTCCTTATGCAAGAAAACCTAAAGGCTTTCTTAGAAATAGATGAGCAGTTTATAGTAGAGGGAGTATATGATAATGCTAAGCAAATAGTAAAAATATATGAGCAGTACAAGCCAGATATTATAATCTCAGATATAGATATGCCGGAGGTAAATGGCTTAGAAGGCCTGAACCTTTTGAAGACTAAATATCCAGAAAGTAAAGTTCTAATTTTAACCGTTTTTGAAGATAATGACAAAGTACTTAGCGCCATTTGTTATGGAGCTAATGGCTATGTTTTGAAAAGTAGCAGCGCACAAAAAATAAAAGAAGCCATACTAGATGTGTTGCAAGGTGGTGCGCCACTTACTCCATCAATAGCAAGTAAAATTTTACGTTTCTTTCCCAAAAATAGCTTTTCCAATAATGACGAACTCAGCACATTATCTACCAAAGAGAAAGAAGTATTAGAGCTTTTAGCTAAAGGATACAGTTATAAAATGATAGCAGCAGAGCTAGCAAAAAGCATAGAAACTGTTCGGACGCAGATTCAAAAAATATATAGGAAATTAAATGTACAGTCTAATGCCGAAGCTATTATTAAACTTATAAATGCTAGAGGTTAGTGAGGGTAGGAGCTAAAAGATATAGGTTATAAACAATTAAGATAAATTATCTAACTTAAAATTCAATCCCTTTTACAAAGAAACTACGCTAATAAGCACCAGCCCAATCTTTAAATGCGGCTACTCTTTCTCTACTTATTACGATATCGAAAGGCGTATTTATATTTTTCAAATACAACTTAAGTCTATTATTAAGAAATGGTTTTACTTGTTGTATTGAAGTAATACTTACGATAATACTTCTGCTTATTCTAAAGAAATGTTTTGGGTCTATCTCTTTTTCTAGACTCTCTAAGGTAGTATTTATGATAAAGCGATTTCCTTCTTTATTTGTAACAGATACAATTTTATTATCGGCAGAGAAGAATGCTACATCGCTAGCCTCTATAGAAAATAGGCGTTTCCCTACTTTCGCTAAGAACCTGTCTTTATAAAAATGTAGATAATTTTCTTTCACTTTTTCCATTACAGCTTGGTAATTATGAGGCGTAAATGCAGATGAAAGATTTCTGTATTTATTAAGTGCGGCCGCAAGCGTAACTGTAGTAACTGGTTTTAAAATATAATCTATACTGAATAGCTTGAATGCTTCTAATGCATAGTCTTCATAAGCTGTGGTAAATATGATTGGCTTTTGAGTACTTGTTCTTTTAAAAATCTCGAAGCTATCACCATCTGCAAGGTGTATATCTAATAAAATTAAATCTGGGTGTGTTTTTGTTTGTAGCCATATTACTGTTTCCTCCACACTTTCTAAGCAGGCTACAATGTTGATGGAAGGATCGCATTCTTGCAGTATTGTTTGCAATCGCTCTTGTGCAAGTTGTTCATCTTCTACTATTAAAACCGTCATGCGTCTATTAGTTTAAGGATAATAAAGGGATAACAACACTAAAAACATTGTCATCTTTATTTATTGTAACCGCCCGGCCACTGGTGAGCCAATAACGCTTACTTATATTACTCAATCCAATTTTTGTACTTGGGGTATCACCTTCTCTGAGTTGTAAATTGTTGCTCACTTCTATCGCATCAATTCCAATTGTTCGCACACTAATGTGCAAGGGCTTCACCTTACTGGCTACATTATGCTTTATGGCATTTTCAATTAGCATTTGTAAAGATGCAGGTATAATATAAAAGTCATTGAAGCCCTGAGGTACATCTACTGTTATCCTAAGCGTACTGGTAAAGCGCTTTTCTAATAAAAAAATATACGGCTGTATAAACTCTAACTCAGCTTTGACAGGTACTAACTCCTTTTTACAACTACTTAAAATATATCGATACACCTTACTAAACTCCTCTATGAATTTATTAGCCTCCTCCTTATTTTTCATAATCAAGGCAGATAGTACATTAAGATTATTAAATAAAAAATGCGGATTTATTTGATTCTTTAATGTCTCCAATTCAGCCTGTGTAGAAACACGTTTTAGTTCTTCAGTCTCCATCCACTTTGTACGATACTCAAAAAAATAAAAAACTACAGCATTAAGCAGATGGAATAATAAATTGGCTAAGCAGGCATAAATAAAATTAAGTTTGAGCGGTATCCACATCTGCTCAAAAGTGAAATTATGAAGTACTTTACTAATAAAAAACACAACCGTACCAGTAAGTATAGCTGTAAATATTGTACCCGCTGTAAAGAATAACAGTAAATTTTTAATTTTACTATTATCTCCCAAGGAAAACTTGTTTGTAAACCATGGCGCCAATAATCTATTTCCTTCCCACACCCCTGTCGTAATAGTGACAAT
>JBBRHK010000188.1:0-6323 GCA_038222815.1 Chitinophagales bacterium | reverse complement strand
TAAGTATGGGATAGTAAGTCCCTACACAATATTAAAAAGAATTTTTACAGTAACGAAATTTTTTGCATACTATTTTATGCACATTTTATTTTGCCCTGTGGATAAGGACGAGGAATTACGAATTAAAAATTAAGAATTACGAATCGGCAAGAGAAAAATAAAACTATTTTACTGCAAAAATGGGTAGTACATTTACAAAAATATTAAAGATGAAATTTCCTGAAGCAGTATCGCAACAATGGATTGCAGCACTAATAGATGGCAGCCTAGAAACTAAGACAGATAAGGATATAACAGGTATTAATGAATTGCATAGAGTAGAGACTGGCGATTTAGTATTTGTGGATCATCCTAAATATTATGAGAAGTGTTTACAAAGTGCAGCCACTTTTATCATTGCAGATACTGCCCTAAATGTGCCAGAAGGAAAAGCTGTTTTTGTGACGGAAAAACCATTTGAATCTTACAAGAAAATTGTGCAATATTTTCGACCAACTATTTTTTCTAATGAACGAATAAGTGATAGTGCAAGCATTGGAAAAGATAGTTTTATTTTTCCTACGGCCTACATTGGCCACTTTGTAAAAATAGGAGAACGATGTATCATACACCCTAATGTTACTATTCTAGATTATTGCGAAATAGGGGATGATGTAATTATACAAGCTGGTACAGTAATAGGCAGCGATGCATTTTATTATAACACAAAAAAAGCGGAGGAACACTGGTACACAAAAATGCCAAGTTGTGGGCGAGTAGTCATCGAAAACAAAGTAGAAATAGGTGCTAACTGTACGATTGATAGAGGCGTAAGTAGCGACACTATTATAGGTGCTGGCACAAAAATGGATAACCAAATTCACATAGGCCATGATACCGTCATTGGAAAAAATTGCTTGTTTGCTGCGGGTACCTCCGTGGCAGGTGTAGTAGATTTTGGCAATGGCGTAACTGTGTGGGGAAGATGTGCTATAAGTAAAACATTAAGCATAGGAGATAATGCTGTGCTACTTGCTATGACGGGCGTAGGTGGAAATCTAGAGGCCAATAAAACCTACTGGGGCGCACCTGCAGAAGAAGCTTCCATAAAGAAAAGAGAACTGGTATGGATTAAAAGAATACCCGCACTTTGGGATAAGGTGATGGGTGATAAAAAATAAAGCAATTAGATTTTAGGTATAAAATCATAAGGTAACAATTCGCCTACTTTTTCCCAGCCCCAATAACCACTGGTGAGTATTTCTTCTTGGTCATAGTAGTAGCCGTTTTCTTCAATAGTCAACCTTGCATCAGGCATAAATTGTAATACTGAGAATCTAAAGTTTCTCGGTTCACCTGGATGATTGGCAGAGTATAGGGTAGAAGGTTTGGCATTTTTATATAACACACCTACTCTAGGTAAGCTGGGATATATTTCCACAGTAGCAAGGCTATCATCTTTTGAATAATGCAGTGCGTTGTAGATGTTTTTAACAGGCACCGATTTTTCTTCGTTATTCATTTCTAATATGGTCTGTATTTCAAATCCATTTTTGCCTGCTTCTTTAGCATAAATAGAACGCATAAAATGTAACACAGAACCATTGTATGCAGCATTCCTAGCTACATCCCAAGCAGCATATTGCGCACTATCTTCTGAGATCATATTACTGAATAACGGATTGCCGGTGTAAATACTTATTTCTTTATCATACTCGTATACGAAAGAATCTAGAGCATAAGTGATGTTGTACCCTAAACCATAGTTCTCTATCTGTAAAGGCTCAGGCGCAATTACCTTTAGTTTATTTGCTTTTTTATAATAATAAAATTCAAGAATTGTATCATTTACAATCTTTGAATCGTAGCTATTTTTTGACTGGCCAAGAAAATTATCTCTAAAAAACTGACCGTATTTTTCTAACCCATTGCGTACTTTGTTAGATGCTACAATAACTACATCGTCTAGATTTTCTTGCTTGGGATTAAGCACAAAACTTAAGGTATTGCCAGCATCTGCTGTTGTAACTCTTTTTATAATCGTTTCTAAACCAGAGTAAGTAATGGCCAAGTCATAACCTCCGTTGGGTAAGGTTAATACAAATTCACCCTCTGTGTTCGTAAGTGTGCCCAAAGTAGTATTCTGCGCAAAGACGCTAACCTTCTCTAGAGGCTGCCCATTGCTAGCGCTTAGGACTTTCCCCTTCACCGTATAATATTGCCCATAAGAGAGACTACTTATCATCACGAAAGCGGCTAATAAAAAAGAAATTCTTTTCATCTGTAAAATTTTCAGTGTCGAAAATACGTTATTGCTTGTTAAGATTTTGTTTCAACTCAGCACACACTTCGCTTACAAGGTTTTCTATACTTTTATATTGAAAAGCTGGTAATGCCTTTAATAGCTTGCTGTTATCATACAAAGTTGTGGCCATAGCAGTAGCTACATTATCGCTGGTAACGAGCGGAGATTTTCCGGTAAAAATCTTCTTTAGTTTCCCGGCAAGTATTACCATTGAGGCAATAAAGGGCGTCACTTTTTTATAAGGAGGTTTTATCTTAAATGCATTTGCAATTTTGTCAAAAAGATTTTTATAACTATAGTTCTCTGCGTTAAGAATAAATCGCTCTTCTTTAATTTCTGACTCTGCCAATAAAACCATTGCTTTTGCTACATCTTCTGCGCCTACAAATCCAGTAGTACCTGTGCTATACCAAGGGAAGCCATCGTATATCGTTTTAAAGATTTTAGTAGAGCCCTCTTCCCAATTTCCTGCACCAAGAATAATTGATGGATTTACGATAACCGCATTAAGACCTTCTGCAACACCCCGCCACACTTCCATTTCTCCAAGAAATTTACTGTGACCATAGGTATTAGTATCCTTCTTATTTATCCAATTCATTTTTTCTGTAATCAAGAGCTGATCTGGCAGTTTAGATAATGCTGCAACAGAGCTTACGTGAACTAGTTTTTCTATACCTGCCTCTAGCGCACGATTCACAATATTAGCTGTACCTTCTACATTTATTTTATAAGTCCTTATTCTATCACTAGCCTGATAACTCACGAGCCCGGCGCAATGATACACGACATCAATATCTTTAAAAGCTTCTTCTACCTCAATGACATCAAGTATATCAACTTTAAAGATTTCTAAATTTTTATGTGGCGTAAAATTAGGCTCTGTATGATGGTAGATTGCCCTCACCCAATAACCTTGATCTAATAACTCTTTTACAAGATATCTTCCTAGCAAGCCTGTTGCACCAGTGACTAAAGTTCTTTTTATGCTATCGTTCTCCGTCATTGATTAGTATTTGTAAAACCCTTCGCCAGTTTTTCTCCCTAGGTTATTGGCAGCCACTTTATCCTTTTGTAATGTAGAAGGGGTGAATCTAATGGCTTGGTCAAAAGCTTCATATAGGGAAGCCGAAACTGCTGCATTAATGTCAATCCCTATCATATCCATCAATTTAAATGGCCCCATTTTAAAGCCAGATGCTTCCATAGCATTATCAATCTGTTCTGGTGAAGCAATTCCTTCTTCTACTAAATGTAAGGATTCTAAATAAAAATGACGGGCTACTCTATTTACGATAAATCCTGGCGCATCTATACAATGCACCGGCGTTTTGCCTAGCTGCTTACAGAACTGCATCAATGTCGCTACACAGGCTTCACTTGTGTCTTTCCCTTGCACTACTTCCACCAACTTCATAATGTGAGCAGGATTAAAAAAATGTATCCCCGCTACTCTTTCGGGATGGGTTAGTTGATTTTGTAATTCATCTATTGAGAGAGAGGACGTATTGCTAGCCAAGATGCAAGTAGGCAAATTTACTGCTGCAATTTTTGACAACAGGTCTTGCTTGGCTTCCATCTTTTCAATGATAGCTTCTATAACTATTTCTCCTACGCAGAGATTAATATCTGAAGTATATTCAATTAATGACCTTAGAGCAGCAGCTTCCTCTTGGTTGATTTTATTTTTACCCAGCAAGAAACTAAGATTGCTTTCTACGGATGTTTTGGCTTTATCTAATGACTTTTCATTTACATCAAAAACGGTTACCGCAATATTATTTTGCGCAGCGGAAAAAGCAATACCGCTTCCCATAGTGCCGGCACCAGCTACAGCTATTTTTAGTATCATCATACAAAAATAGAAAAAGCCACACCGTTGAAAGCAATTATCTAAAAACTAATAGTTTTAGAAGCTTACAACCGTGTGGCTGTTAAAATTTTAAATACAATATTATTATTGGCCAGATTCTGACTTAGCGTCTGTTTTCATTTTTTCATTTGCAGTAATTGCAAACTCCACTCTTCTATTTAACGCTTTTCCTTCTTTAGTTGTGTTGTCAGATTTTGGCTGAGCCTCACCATACCATTTCGTTGTAATTCTAGTTTTAGCAACACCGTTTGCTACTAAATAATCAGATACCGCCTCTGCCCTTCTTTGACTCAGAGACAAGTTATATGCGTCTTTTCCTACATCATCAGTGTGACCTTCAATCAAAATATCAGTATCTGGATATTCTGCAAAAATCTGCTTCAACTTAGCTAATGCAAGTTTTGAATTACTAGTAATAGTCGATTGATTTGTTGCAAAATAAACACCCATCACAGTACCATCTGGATTTTTTTCATCAAAAGTTACACTGATACCTTCCCCTACTCTCTCTACAGTAGCTCCCGGAATTTCAGTTTTAATTTTTTCCGCTTGCTTATCCATTTTATTACCAATAATACCTCCAGCTACACCACCTATTGCTGCACCTAAGATAGCACCAAGAGCAGTATTCTTTCCGTTACCTACATTATTTCCTATTACACCACCTATCACAGCGCCACCTGCTGCACCCACTGCGACCCCTTTATCTCGGTTACTTGCGCTTTTTACAGCTGCACAGCTAGACAATAAAAATATAGCCGAAGCTAAAAACAATGTACCGTTACCAAATATTCGTTTCATAATGATTGATTTTTCTATTAATTAAAGTTTTATAAAATTGTAAATAAACGCAGCATTTCTTCCTTCATAGAGAAATTCACTTCTCACTCTTAAGGCACTTTTATCTGCATTTAATATAGTTAAACGGTAGCCTGCATCTTTTTCTACCTGTTTCAAATTATCTGTAAGTTTTTTAAACTGTAGCATACTTGCAGAACCCTTTGCTGGTTGAAAAATACTCCATCTAAAATTTCTTTTGATAGCCACACACTCTCCTCCGTTTTTAGCAATGCTATAGCTACCAAGACTATTCGCCTTATTAAATTTCCAAGTGCTTCCAATAAAACAATTGAAATCCTCTTCACCAAAAACTGTGGCCTTGAAATTACCTGTAATACCTTCCGATACGATAGTTTGCAATTGCCAGTTACCATCTATGTTATTTTCGTAGGTCTGTAGCTCTTTACTAGCACCGCAAGAGATTAGTAGTACTGATAGTGTTGATACCAAGAAGGCAAATGTGATTTTTTTCATACGAAGTTGTTTAAAGGTTATATACTAAGTTCAAGGATAGTGCCAAATATATTGATGCACGAGAAGCTCCGACCTTCTAAAAGAAGAATCCAGCTTACAGAGTTGATTTTGTTGTTGTTGTAACTGCTATACTATACGACAGAGGCAAATTGCTGAAGGAAACGCTGATCGTTTTCGCTAAATAATCTCAAATCATTGACTTGATAGCTCAGCATTGTAATTCTTTCTATCCCCATACCGAAAGCGAATCCAGTATATTTTTCTGCATCTATTCCACAGTTTGTAAGCACATTGGGGTGTACCATCCCACAACCAAGTATTTCTACCCATCCAGTCTTTTTACACACATTACAACCGTCACCGTTGCATATTAGGCAACTGATATCCATCTCTGCGCTAGGTTCTGTAAATGGAAAATAAGAAGGGCGAAACCTTATTTGAATATCATCACCAAACATTTTCTTTACGAAGTAATAAAGCGTTTGCTTTAGATCTGCGAAGGAAACATTTTCTGCAATATATAATCCCTCTACTTGGTTAAAGAAACAATGAGCTCTTGCGCTTATTGTTTCATTTCTATACACCCTACCTGGGCAAATGATACGTAATGGTAATTTACCTTTTTGCATTTCTCTTATCTGTACGCTACTCGTGTGTGTACGAAGCAACCATACGGGGTTTTCATTCAGATAAAATGTATCCTGCATATCTCTAGCAGGGTGATTTTCTGGAAGATTAAGCGCATTGAAATTATGCCAGTCATCTTCAATCTCTGGACCCTCTGCAACAGAAAAACCAAGAGAGTTGAAAATATCAATAATTTTATTTTGAATAATACTTATCGGATGGCGT
>JBBRHK010000187.1:0-6324 GCA_038222815.1 Chitinophagales bacterium | reverse complement strand
AAATAAATATTCCCCAACCTGGCATTTGCTCACAGCGCTTGTGGCGCTTATTTCAATGTCAATTTTTGCATTGAGTGTTGGCGCTTGCTCAAAAGGCGTACCTGCGAAGATGTGAGGGCCAAAATACTTTGCCACCTCATCATTGGTACTTACAAAACCCATTATTACAGGCATGGCATTAGGATCTGGTTGCCAAAGAATCATTCCGCTTGCTGCATTGCCTACCGGTGTGTTTACCATCCTTCCCAAATGAATGATTAGGTTAGGCATTTGTAAATCCGGAGAAGTAACGGCTGCTAAATCCACCCCGCCTTCCCAGCTCATCCAATTAGATACGTTTGTCATAATTTTTGTTTTAAAGATTTTTGTAATAAAAACTAAAAGTATAGACTTCTTAACAGTTTAGCATACCCTCTACACGGTATATCTAAAAAGATGATATTGGAAAAATACGACGCCATTTTGTTAACTTTTCTCAAGTTTTAATAAATTGCTTTATGATATTAAATTCTTTTCTATATTTATAGCTGAGGTAAAATTTTATAAACAAAAATCATATATAATGAAAAAAGTATTAATCATTTTCGCAGTTGCTATGAGCTTATTTACAGTGGCTCAAGCGCAGACAGAGGCTAAGCCAGCAATGAGTAAAGAAGAGAAGCAAATGGCTAAGGATAAGAAAGAGAAAGACTTGAAAGACGCATTTAAAGCTGCTGGAACTAGTAGTTCTGAAGAAAAGCAAGTCAGAGCGATTCTGGATGAATCTAATGAGAAATCAAGTGTGATTAAGAAGGACGCTTCTCTAAGTGAAGAGGATAAAAAGGCAAAATTAGCCGTAGTATATGCAGAGAGAAATGAAGCTATGAAAGCATTGATGGGGAAGGATAAGTACAAGGCTTTCAAAGACGAGCAGAAAGCTCAGAAGGAAGCATCGATGGCGAACTAATATTGTCGCTTAATTAAGATTATTTGCACCCGATAAACTCTAAAGTTTATTGGGTTTTTTATTGAGCATCTTTAAATAGGAGCCGAAAAATTTTAAGTAGATTTGTGAATTGGTCGGTGAAAAAATCCTTTATACTTTCTTCCGCAAAAGAGAATTCTGATAAATAAATGCACTGTATATCAATGCTTTATACACGTTAATCAAATACTCTACCAATATTGCAATTATTTGTATAAATACTCCTATCTTTGCGCTCCGAAATTTATGGCTAAACAAGCATTAATAAAACAAGATGGAGTAGTAGTTGAATCTTTGAGCAATGCTATGTTCAAAGTGAAACTAGAAAACGGCCACGAAATATTGGCTACTATCTCTGGAAAGATGCGTATGCACTACATTAGAATACTTCCTGGCGATAAGGTAGGAGTGGAAATGAGTCCATATGATTTGACAAGAGGTAGAATCATCTTTAGATATAAGTAAAGAAATTTTTAATTTTTTGTCGCAAGGCAAATTATAAAACTATATAAAAAACAACATCATGAAGGTAAGAGCTTCTATAAAAAAGCGTAGTGTAGATTGCAAAATCGTTCGTCGTAAAGGCCGTTTGTATGTAATCAACAAAAAGAATCCTCGTTTTAAGCAAAAGCAAGGGTAATTTAAAATAGTAAACCACCACAATTAAATAAATAAGTTTTATGGCTCGTATTGCCGGTATTGATTTACCAAAAAACAAAAGAGGGGAAATAGGTCTTACCTACATATTTGGTATTGGCCCATCTACAGCTAAGAATATTCTTGGTAAAGCTGGTATAGATGTAAATAAGAAAGTAAATGAGTGGAATGACGAGGAGCAAACTGCTATTCGTAATATCATCAATGCTGAGTTCAAAACTGAGGGTGCTTTAAGAAGTGAAACTCAAATGAACATTAAGCGTCTTTTGGATATCGCTTGTTATCGTGGTCTTCGTCATCGTAAAGGATTACCTGTACGTGGACAAAGAACTCGTACTAACAGTCGTACAAGAAAAGGAAAGCGTAAGACAGTAGCAGGAAAGAAAAAAGTAACTAAGTAATAAAATAATAGTGCATCCATAACGGTATGCACTTTATTTATATAGGGCCGTTTTTACAGATTGAAATTTCAGATGGATTGCCCTCCGGAGAAAATCAATCGCCTTACTTGGAAATCAAGTGAAGTATTTTTTAACAAGGATTACCTAATCGTAACAAATTATGGCGAAAGCGCAAGGAAAGCAAGGCGGAAAAGCTGCTTCTAAAAAAAGAGTGGTAAAAGTAGAACCACATGGAGATGCTCATATCGTAGCAAGTTTCAACAACATTATTATTAGTCTTACCAATAAGCAAGGACAAGTTATTTCTTGGAGTAGTGCTGGTAAAATGGGCTTTAGAGGAAGTAAGAAAAATACTCCTTATGCTGCTCAGATGGCTGCTGCAGATGCTGCTAAGATAGCTTCTGATGCTGGACTAAAGAAAGTGGATGTGTATGTAAAAGGACCAGGTAGTGGCCGTGAAGGTGCTATACGTTCTTTGAGCCAAAACGGAATTGAAGTTGTAATCATCAGAGATGTAACTCCAATGCCACATAATGGTTGCAGACCACCAAAAAAGAGAAGAGTTTAAGAGAAGATTTTAGTATTTAGTATAAAGTATTAAGATTGTAGCTTTATTTTCAGATGGCTTTTCTTCATACTGAATACTAAACATCTACATACTATTTAATAACCGGGTTTAAGATTAATTTTTAAGATTTTTAGGATCTTGAACCGTCACTAAAAAATCACACATAAATTATGGCTAGATATACAGGCCCCAAAACAAAGATTTGCCGAATTTTCGGTGAGCCCATTATGGGTAATGGAAAATGGTTGACCAAGAATAGCAATCCCCCAGGAATGCATGGTGCTAACCGTAAGCGTAAAACTCTAGGTGAATACGCACTTCAGTTAAAAGAAAAGCAAAAAGCAAAATACACTTATGGTTTGCTGGAGAAGCAATTCCGTAAGACTTTTGAAGAAGCTAACCGTAAGAAAGGTGTTACTGGTGAGAATCTAATTAAATTATTAGAAGCTCGTTTGGATAATACAGTTTTCCGTCTTGGTATCGCAAGAAGTCGCCAAGGTGCTCGTCAATTAGTAAGTCATAAGCATATCACTGTAAATGGTGATGTTCTTAATATCCCTTCTTACAGCTGTAAGCCAGGAGATGTAATCGGACTTAAAAATAAATCAGCAGTTAATGGTTCTATTACTGGAGTAATTCAGGGAAAGAATCCAAAGTTTAACTGGGTAGAGTGGAATGAAGCTGAAATGAAAGGTACTTTCATCACTTGGCCAGAAAGAGAAAGCGTTCCAGAGAACATTAAAGAACAACTTATTGTGGAATTGTATAGTAAGTAATACTTATTATTAATTCTTGTTACAATAACAATATTAATCATCGGCTAATAGCATAATTTAAAAAGCTATAAAGCTAAAAACTACAACAAATGGGCATTTTTAATTTCGTAAAGCCAGACAAGATTGTTCTTCAAAAGGCAACTGATTTTGAAGCACAGTTTGAGTTTCGTCCACTAGAACCAGGATATGGTGTTACAATAGGTAACGCTCTAAGAAGGGTATTATTAAATTCATTAGAAGGATACGCCATTGTAGGTGTAAGCATACAAGGAGCAGATCACGAATTTGCAACTATAAAGGGAGTTACAGAAGATGTTACAGAAATCATTTTAAACTTGAAGCAGGTTCGTTTTAAAGCGAAGGTGGAGCAAGATATCAGTAATGAAAAAGTAACAATCAATATCAAAAACAAAACAGAATTTACTGCAGGAATGATTGGTGATGCTTCACCAGCTTTCGAAGTAATGAATCCTGAATTATTGATTTGTACTCTTGATAATAGCGCAAAGTTAGATATTGAAATCACTATCTCAAAAGGTAGAGGTTATGTACCTGCAGAAGAGCATACTGAGAAGAGCAATGTATTTGGTTACATTCCTGTAGATGCTATTTATACTCCTATAAAGAACGTAAAGTATCTTATTGAAAATACAAGGGTGGAGCAACGTACTGACTTTGAAAAACTAATCATTGATGTAGTAACTGATGGTACTATTCATCCTGAAGAAGCAGTAAAGCAAGCGAGTCGTATTCTTATTCAACATTTGATGATCATTACTGATGAGAACATCACTTTTGATACCAAAGAAGATAAGAAAGAAGACATCGTAGATGAGCATACTTTGCAACTAAGAAAGATGTTGAAAACGCCATTGGAAGATTTAGACCTTTCTGTTCGTGCATTCAACTGTCTTAAAGCAGCTAAGATTAATTCTCTAAGTGAGCTTGTACAATATGAGCAAGAAGATTTGATGAAGTTTAGAAACTTTGGTCAAAAGTCTTTAAGTGAGATTGATGCAGTTCTTCAAGACAGAGGTTTAAGTTTCGGTATGGACTTGAGCAAGGTGAAGATTGATGATGAAAACTAATTAAAACAATATAGCCTCTTGTGTATCTATTTACACAAGAGGTTTTTTATAACTTGTAGCTTACATTCCTTGACACGGTGTAAGTGAACCCAAAAACTAAATGTCATGCGTCACGGAAACAAAAACAATAACTTAAGTAGAACAGCGTCTCATAGAAGAGCATTACTTATGAACCTTGGTTGTCAATTAATACAATACAAGAGAATTACAACTACACTTGCAAAAGCAAAAGTACTTCGTACTTATATAGAGCCGCTTATTACTAAAACTAAGGCAACAGAATCTAAAGAGTCAATTATGCACAACCATCGTATTGTGTTTAGTTACTTAAATGATAAAGCAGCAGTAAAAGAATTATTTACAGTAATAGCGCCGAAGGTGGCTAGCCGCCCAGGTGGATATACTCGTATCATAAAATTAGGAGCTAGAATAGGTGATAATGCCGAGTTAGCAATGATAGAGCTTGTAGATTTCAATGATGTTTACAACAACAACACTGATGCAACAGGTGGTGAAAAAGCTAAGCGTACTCGTAGAAGTGGTGCAGCTAAGAAAGCAACTACAGCAACGACTGAAACTGCAGTAGCAGAAGAAGCAGCTCCAGTAGCAGCTCCAACTACAGAAGCAACTACTGCTGATGATCTTACTCTAATTGAAGGTGTAGGTCCTAAAGCGGCAGAAGCTTTAGCAGAAGGTGGTTTAGCAACATTTGCAGCTATCGCAGCAGCAACACCAGAAGAAATTAGTGCAGTTCTTGAAGCAGCAGAAGGTAGCTTTAATGCATTAGTTCCTACAACTTGGCCACAGCAAGCTCAATTAGCTGCTGATGGTAAGATGGACGAATTACAAGAGTTAAAGGATAACTTAAAAGGTGGTAGAGAAGCTTAAGATTCTTTATGAATAATTATAGAAAGCAGGTTACTATGTAGCCTGCTTTTTTTATGCAATTTCTTTTGGGACCTAATGTATTTTGATAATTTATTAAACCATACTTTGTTGAAATTCTTCCATTGTGGGCAACTCTGCAATGATGAAGAAACTACCACACACTAAAATCACATCATCCACATTGGCTGCAGAGTGCGCTACCTTTAAAGCATCTATTGGGGTAGTATAGGAATTTCCAAGTAGATTGTTTGATTTCCCTAGTGCTGCCAAGTCCTCTGCTGGCAGCGCTCTCGGAATATTCGCATTGGTGAAATAATACATTGCATCTTTTGGTAGAATGCTCAATACCTTATCTAAGACCTTATCATTTACAAAGCCTAAGATGATATGTTTTTTATTGTTGGAATAGTCTTTCTCTAACTGTGCAACAATTTGTGTGATGCCATCTTCATTGTGTCCCACATCATAAATTACGGTTGGGTGGCTACTGATCACTTCCCATCTTCCTCTAATGCCTGTTAATGCATTTACTTCTATCAATGCGGCATTTATCACATCTTCATCATAAATAGTAAACTCAGTAGCCATATTGATGACTTCAATGGCCGTAAGTACTGTAGCTAGATTTTGAGATTGATAAATTCCTTTCAAAGAAGTTTTGACAGTAATATTTCTGCCACTTGGCAAATAGAAATATTCAAAGTTTCCGGGTTCTAATTCTTTTTGAAACTGAAAAATTTCATCTGCGAAAAAGATAGGAGCATTCTCTTTTTCTGCTTTTTCATTAAAAACAGCAAATGTGTTTTTATGAGTAGAACCAATGATTACTGGCACGTTTGGTTTTATAATTCCCGCTTTTTCTCCTGCAATTTTTTCTATGGTATTTCCCAAAAGATTCATATGGTCGTAACCAATATTAGTAATGATACTCATTAAAGGCGTTATCACATTAGTACTATCTAGTCTGCCGCCTAGACCACAT
>JBBRHK010000186.1:0-6333 GCA_038222815.1 Chitinophagales bacterium | reverse complement strand
AATAGGTGCTGTTGTAGAACCAGTTCCACCAGTTGCAGTAGTGTACCACAATAAGTTAGTGCCAGTAGCTGTAAGTGCCACTGAGGCTGCGTTTTGACAATAACTAATAGGAGTTGTTACAGTAGGTGCATTAGGAACTGCGTTTACAGTAACTACGATTGTTGCCCTAGGACTTTCACCACAACTTTGGGTTTGAGAAACATAATAATTTATACTGCCCACATTGGCAGTAGATGGTATGGGTGCAGATGCAGATCCAGTACCACCAGTCGCTGTTGTATACCATAACAAATTAGTACCTGTTGCTGTAAGTGCCACTGTTGTTGCATTTTGGCAGTAAACTACAGGACTACTCACTATTGGAGCTGGCGTATTTGCCGTCACCGTTACCACTATGGTTGCTCTCGGACCTTCGCAGCCATTAGCCGATTGTGATACATAATAGTTAATAGATCCAATTACAGCCGTAGAAGGCGTTGGTGCCGAAGCACTACCTGTACCACCTGTTGCTGTTGTGTACCATAGTAAGCTAGAACCAGTTGCTGTCAATGGAGTTGCGATTGCATTTTGACAATAGGTTATTGGTGTAGAAACTGTAGGTGCAGATGGAAAGGAATTTATAGTTACGGTTATTGAAGCTCTTGGACTTTCACATCCATTGTTGGATTGAGATACATAAAAAGTTGTTCCACCGACTGCTGAAGTATTTGGTATCGGTGCTGAGGTAGATCCCGTTCCACCTATTGCAGTAGTATACCAAAGTAGATTAGATCCAGTTGCTGTAAGTGCTACTGCTGAAGCATTTTGACAATAATTTATTGGCGAAGTAACTGTGGGTGCATTTGGTATTGAATTTACAGTAACAACAATTAAAGCCCTTGGACCTTCACAGTTATTTATTGACTGAGATACATAATAATTTACAGAGCCAAGAGCAGAGGTAGATGGTATAGGTGCTACACCAGAACCTGTACCTCCCGTTAAAGTGCTGTACCAAAGCAAATTAGTTCCCGTTGCCGTAAGCGCTATTGCTGTTGCATTTTGGCAATAAGCTACAGTGCTAGTAACCGCTGGCGCAGCAGGAGTTGCATTTACTACAACAGATATACTTGCCCTAGGTCCTTCACAACCATTTAAAGTTTGTGACACATAATAGATAGTGGTGTTAGCAGTTGTAGTAACTGGTAAAGGAGCAGATGTACTTCCTGTACCACCTGTTGCTGTAGTATACCATAAGAGTCCTGTCCCCGTTGCAGTAAGTGCTACGGCTGTTGCATTTTGACAATACGTTACTGGAGTAGTAACAGTTGGAGCCACAGTAGCACATGGTGGAGCAAAAAAGTAAATATGGTATTCCCCAGGCTGTAATGTAATACTCTGAGAAGCACTAGTCAGATTAAATGTACTAGCTGTTGCACCATTTAAGCCAGAGCCAGTTCCATTACTTATATAGTTACTCCACTGGCCAGTAGTTTGAAAAGTAACTGTTCTAGTTTGGGGCACCACATCCATATTTGCTATTACCGTAACCTTGGCACCATTTGCATTGGGATCTTCTATTTGAATTCTTCTAAATAAACCACCTCCATCAAACAGATCGTAACTAAAGTTTGTATTATTAAATACTGCTGGATTTTGAAGACGTAGGTCTAACATCTTCTTGTATGCATCATACAAGGCTCTACGCTCTGGCACTTGCATATATTCCCATCTTGGAGGTTTGTTAGCAACATTACTTCCGTTAAAAAAGATACTTACATCGTACCCTCTTTCACCAAACTGCCAAATCATTTTTGGCCCAGGTACAGTAAAGAAAATTGACGCTCCTGCTTCCATTCTCTTTAGAGCAGTGTTCAAATTCCTAGTATTGTAACTACCATTTATATTGCCATTAGATATGTTTCTAAACATCAACCTTTCTTCATCGTGACTCTCCATATAACCAACCAACGCTGGATTAGAAAAACCACGCTCGCCACTGTTGTAGGAAATACCACTTAGATTGCTATTTGCAGCATAACCCATTGTATTTTGATTATACCTTGAATTCATATTTCCCCATAGCATAAATCCTTTATTAGCATAAGCCTGCTCTTCCGAAGAAGGAGTAGTACCCAAGAATTCTAATATCATATATGCAGAAGGATGGGTTGCTATTGTAGCATCATAATATTCATTTAGATGAGCCACACGAGTAGCATCAAAATTTTCAACAGTTGTAGTATTCGTAACCGTTTGTGTAAACCCTTTTGCTAAGTCAAATCTATAACCATCAATCTTATATTCATCTAACCAAAATTTCAACGATCTCTTTACCAAATACTTTGTAGCGGCTGAAGTATGATTAAAATCATTGAAAACACTGTAAGGATGAGGAGCAGTTACATTTAGCCAAGGATTATCTGGAGTGGGTTGATTTGTAGTAGAGTTCCAATATAATTTTGCCTGCGGTGCTGCACCAGTGCAATGGTTAAATACTACATCTAGCAACACAGCTATACCGTTAGCGTGACACAAATCTATAAATTGTTTCAATTTATCTTTAGTTCCATAATATTTATCTGGGGCAAAGAAAAATGCTGGATTGTATCCCCAACTTTCATTACCATCAAATTCATTGACCGGCATTAACTCAATGGCATTTATTCCTAGGTTTTTAAAGTATTGAATAGAATCGATTAAAGATTGATAGCTGTGCTCCGAAGTAAAATCTCTAATCAACAATTCGTATATCATTAAATTTTTCTTATCTGGCTTTACGTAACCTGTCGTAGTCCAAGTATATTGTGGTTCTGCAGTTTGAAAAACACCTACTAAATCGGAAGTAAGTCCTACCGGGTAAGGAATTAGATTAGGATAAGTTGTAGCATTTATAAATTGATCATTGAAGGGATCAAGAACTTTTTGGCAATAAGGGTCTGGAATTTTGATACTATTATTTACCAAATATTGAAACCGGTATTCAAGACCAGGTGTAAGGCCGGTTAAAGTAATCCACCAGTAATTTCCATCAGGAGTTTTATTAAGGCTGCTTGCACAATTAGGTAACCAATTATTAAAATCACCAATAATGGAAACGGAAGTCTTATTAGGTGCAAAAAGTACAAATGTTGCAGCTGTATTGTTTGGATTATAATTTATCCCTTCTTCTACTCCCGCTGGTAAAGCTGCTACTACCGTGGCTTGTGGGATAGTAAACTGAACAGAATCCTTTACAGTAATTGTTCCATTATTAGCTTCTACAGTAATCTTCTGATCACAGTTTGTAGGAATTGTGATGGTTGAATTAATGACACTAACTGCTGATGCTGTAGCAACAGAGTTTCCATTAAGTCTTAAAGTGAGAGCTGCGTTAGTACTGCTCACTGCTTGTGTAACTACTGTTCCACCTGCTGCAATATTTATTGGTTCTAAGAATGGTACGAAACGAGGCTCAGAAGGAGGCAAATTAAATCTTGTAGCAAATTGTCCAGCTGCATAAATTGGAATATACATATCACTGCCATCGCTATTTACATTTTTAATACTGCCATTTCCACTTCTGAAAATACAGTTTACCTTGTTGATGGTTTCTCCCGCCGGCACACCAAAAAAGGCTCTAATATTTGTGATAGTATAAGAATATCTATTACCACCTAACGAAGTTGCCTTGGCAAGCGGTTCCGCAGCATTAAAATTGGGAAACTTTACATACCGCCAGTCTCCTGGGTTGGAACTGAGATTGGTGTTTACTCCAATGTGTACATACACATTGTTAGAAGCGCCACCTTCAAAATTTAGTAACCCTTGGTTTCCTTTAGTACAATCAATTGTAAAGGTAATATTACCTCCATCGGTTGGAAATTCTGGTGTCCAAGATAAAAGGCGTTGTGCAGATGCGGCAAGACTTAACATAGCAATAGCTATGCAGAGGGTAATTTTTTTCATATAGGCAATTATTAATGTGTAAATATAACACATTAATAAATGCAAAACATCCTCTTAAATTTTTGTGGAAAAAATTGATTTATCTGTCTAGAGCACGAGAGTTCGCCCAAATTATAGGCTTAAATTATCGGTTTAATTTAATTCAAGAACTTGCATTGACATTGCTGGCACGTCAATCTGCATAGCTTTTCTTGTATTTGTAAATACATCTTTGCAAGAAGTAAATCCTTGCGTCCTTTCGTTATAGTCTTTCCCCAAGTCTACTTTTTTGGACTCGCTGCTTGTATTCATTATGCAAGCAATGGTCTGCTTGGAATCGTATCTAAAGTAAATGTAAAGACCATCCACAGGAAGGTACTGCATCAATTTTCCATCTGTAATTGCAGAAGATTTTTTTCTAAAATTCGCCAGAGTTTTTATGTGATTGAAAATGGCGTTTTCCTTTGCAGTTCTGCCAGCCTCCGTAAATTTATTCGCCGCATCGCCTTCCCATCCTCCCATAAAATCTTTTCGTACATTACCATCAGGATTTGTAAACCCCGTCATTAAATGCTCCATCCCGTAGTACATCTGAGGTATTCCTCTAAATGTAAGCAACCAAGAAAGCGCCACTTTATATTTAGCTGTGTCTTCTCCTATGACAGAGTAGAACCTTGATAAATCATGATTATCAAGAAAAATTACTTCTCCCATTGGATTCTTGTACATTATATCTTGAGCTACTGTAGTGTATAATTTATTCACACCATCCGTCCAGCCAAACTTCTCATTTAAAGCCGCCTGAATACCATAAAACAGCGTTTGAAAATCTGTTGTATTTTGAAGGTTACTTTTGAAAGGAATAGTCATATTATTTTCACAGAAATAACTTTGATTAATTACTCCGTGCACCCAAGTTTCGCCAAAGATGGTCATCTTAGGATATTCAGTATACAATGCCTTGTTGCACCGATTCATAAATTCTAAATCATTATAGGCATAGGTATCAATTCTCCAACCATCCACACCAAAGGTCTCTGCCGTCCAAATCGCATTTTGAATTAAAAATTTCTCTACGAATGGATTATTATGATTTAGGTCTGGCATTTCTTTCACAAACCAACCGTCACTCATTTGCTTTTTGTCTTGCAAAGAAGCATAAGGATCAAAAAGAGTTTGATCTTTATAAGTGGTCTGTGTAAACTTATCCCAGTTGTGAAACCAATCAGCCATTGGTTTATCCTTGAAGAAAAAATGTTCTATACCTACGTGATTATACACTACATCTTGCACTAGTTTCATTCCTCGCTTATGTAATTCATCACTCAGTTGCTGATATATTTTATTTGTCCCAAGCCTTGGATCCACTTTATATTGATTAGTAGCAGCATAACCGTGCTCTGTCCTATCTTTCATATTATTCTCCCATATTGGAGTCATCCATAAGGCAGTAACACCCATATCTTTCAGATAATCCAAATGATTGATAACGCCCTGTAAGTCGCCACCATGCCTATCAAAAACAGTATCTCTATTCAGAGATTGATCACGCATTCCTGCTACTTTATCGTTCGATTTATCGCCATTACTAAACCTATCTGGCATTAATAAATACATCAAATCTTTTGAGGTAACCCCTTGCGCAAATGATGTTCCGTTACCTGCTCTCCTTGCCTTTAATTCAAAATTTGCTGAGAAGCTTTCTTTAATACTAGCGAATACAAAATCAATTTTTATATTTCCTGGCTTAGCATTCGGAGCAATTTCCAAATCAATAAAAACATATTTTCTATTTTCTGGCTTATGCACTTTTTTCACAGTCACACCAGGATAATTTATCTTTATTGATGATTTATCAGCCCACACATTAATATCTCCTTCTGAGTGCACCATAACTTGAACTGTATTCCACCTCATACCTACAAACCAATTAGTAGGATATAGGGATACCACTTGTGTAAACCCACTTAATGTGACAAAAAGAAAAACCTGAAATAGAAAAAATCTTTTCATACTGGACATTTATTTTGATTAAAATTGACGACGTAAATTCTATTATTAATAAAAACTAAAGTGCTACCTAAGGATAAACTTTTATTAATCGCTAAACTGATCGTTCTTGCTCTATCTTCAATTCATCAACGAAATCCTCATCAATTTTATCCTTAGTTTCCTTGATAAAAATCACACATATTATAGCAGCAATCACCATTAATGCGCCACCGATTTGCACAGCTAAAAGTCTGTCATTATTTAATACATTCTTCATCAACCAACCGAAACCAAGCGAGGCCATTATTTCTGGTAGCACGATGAAGAAATTAAAGATGCCCATATAAATCCCAACTTTATCTCGTGGTAAAACTCCGCTAAGCATAGCGTAAGGCATACTCAAAATACTTGCCCAAGCAATACCCACACCTACCA
>JBBRHK010000185.1:0-6350 GCA_038222815.1 Chitinophagales bacterium | reverse complement strand
CTTTAATGTTTCTCTTTCTATTTTTTCTGCTTGCAAGATAGTCACCGCAATATCTTTATTGGGGTCATACCGCAGGGTAGTGTCTGTCGTATAATTTATTGGAGCTACTTTTCTTGTAGAATCTACAGTAAAGTTTTTTCTAATGAGACTATCTCCGTTTATCTTGGTGTTATGGTTTACCACAGTATCTTCTCCATCACCTCGCAGCCTAATGCCACTAAAAAGTGTATCTGCAGCTAAGTAAGTACTATCAGTATCACTGTAAAAAATCATTACTGGTTTTTTTGTTGCAAGAAATGATTGATTTTTCTTGTTGAGGTACAACAAATTTCCAATAGCCGTTACCCTGTTTTTCTTATCTATAATTTTGCCTCTACCATCTATTTGTAAAATACCATCTTTTTCATCAAGAGCTATTTGATCTCCAATGAGATTGTAAGCACTATCATCATAAGATGTACGCTGATAGAATTCCGCTTTACCAGACTGTAAATCGTAGAATCCATTTCTAGTTTTTACAATAGCGCCGCCATCTTTATTTACGATTGTAGTAGGGGAGATGAATGTTGCTTTTTTTAATTCAGTATTGTACAGAAGGGAATCAGCTTTTATGTCATACTTAGGATCAGTAAGGTGCACATATTTCTTAAAATAAACATCCTTGGTGCTTTCATAATAGGTAGCACTTTCACTGGTAAGAACGGTTTTGCCATTGAGTACTTTTCCGCCGTTTTCATAGCTAGCAATTCTTGTATTAAGATTATACTCCAGGTCATTCGTCAGCAGCGTGCCTTTGCCATCTGTAAGCCTCACATTCCTTTTCACATATGCAATTCGTTCATTGCCTAGGTACTTTACGTATTGAGCGTAGGTATGTACCGTATCAGCATCGTTGATGTGTACATTCCCAAATACTTGTGCAATTTTCGTATCCTGATTTACAACAATGCTATCACCATAAATGAAAGTCCTGCCCTGTCTTACTGCTGCATTACCGGCAAGGGTAAGTAGCGTTTCATTGCTAGCTGTAGTTATTTGCCGTAGGCTTTTGCTACCAGGTAATATGTATATGGTATTGTCCTGTGCAAATCCATATCGGTAAGCACCCATAAATAGAGCCATTAATAAAAAGATCTTAATCCAAAGAGATTGCAATCTAGTTTTTAATAATTGGCTCGTTAGTGGTTTCAATATAATAAGGAGAGTTAAGCGTATCGGGTAAAGGTACTAGTAGTGGGTCTGATTTTGATTTCTTGCTAAATACAGAAATGTTAATATATCTTTTAGGATGCAACCTGATGTCGTCAAGTAATAAATTTAATTTATTAGCAGAGCTAGCAAAGTTCTGATACAGAGCTGGGTCATTTAATAATTTACCTGCTGTGCCATTCTTATCATTGAGCGTGCGCATAGCTGTGTTAAGTTCATTCGCCGCTTTATCAAGCGTATTAATTGTTTTTTGTAATTCTAGTTCAGAAAGCTTAGTGGTGGTTTTATCTAGATTAGTAACTACAGAATTTATCTTACTATTATTAGAAGCAAGATTACCGGTAATGGCATTTACATTGTTCAGCGTTTGCGCTAGTGCTCCAGTGCGCTCATTAAGCAGTTGCTGAAGTGAAGCAGCACTATAAGACATAGATGTTGTAATTCTCGTAAGATTAGCAATGCTGGATGCAATATTTCCTTTTGCATTAGGGTCTAAAATGGAATTAAAGCTTGCTAAAAGTGTATCAATTGATGCTACTGCTTTGGTTACTTGATAAAGTACTGGATCTACTTTCTTCAATACATTATCAAATATGCTTCCGCTCGTCTCTGTAATAATGCTATCTTTTTTCTTAAGGAACGTAGAGGCGTCACCAAGTGCTATATCAATGGAGGTAGTACCAAGTGGATTAGATTTTATGGTAGCAATAGAATTACTAGGAATATTCACATCTTTTGTGATGTTTAACTCTACCAATATTCTACGCATATCTTTAGTAGGTGTTATTCTATATACACTACCTACTTGTAAGCCGTTTATGATTACAGGGTTAGAATTCTGTAATCCATTTACATCATGGTAAGAACCATAGAGCGTAAAACTGCTACTGAAGAGTTCTTTACCTTTTAAGAAATTAAATCCTAACACTAATAATACAAGAGAAACAATAGCTATAAGACCTACTTTGAATTCGTTACTTATTTTCACAAAGAATATTTTGATTTAAAACATAATGGTTACTAATGCAAGTATATCCAATATGCTGCCAAAATTAACGAGAACGTAGCAATTATTTGCTTTTTCCTTCGTTCCCCGCTTCAAATAGTTTCTTATATTTTATTACTGCTTCAGTAATTACGTCAGCTAATTCCTGTTGGCCTTTTTCGCTACTAAGGTAGCGCTCATCCTCTGGGTTGCTTATGAAGCCTGTTTCTACTAGAATGGCAGGCATATTGGTAGCTTGTAAAACGTGAATACCTACTTGTCTTTGTTTAACACCTAAAGCTGGTCGGCTCGTTTTTTCTACCTCATCATTTACAAGTTGAGCTATCTTATCGCTTCTCTCTTGGTATTTTTTAGCATAAATCTGAGCAATTGCTCGCCCTTGCGGACTATTATAATCAATAGGAACGATGGAAGAATCATCAGCATTTGAGATAGACTCAAATTCTTCCTCTCCATTTTTAATGGCATTCAACTTATCGTTGGTCTTATGTGCTGCAAAAATCCAAACACTTGTGCCACTTCTTTCAAAAGGGATTTTATAATACTCGTAAATAGGTACATCTACTTCGTAGGGAGTAGATTTTTTCTTCCTGCTTTTTCCCTTTCCTGTGTAGGTTATCTTGTATTTCGTTACCGTTTTATTACCGATTTGTCTTTTGCCGGTTTTAAGATTTACCGCATCAGCGTGGATACAAATAAAAAGATCCCCTTTATTATCGTTGGCGATATCGGCTTTTTCTTTCACACTCTGAGTAATATCAGTAGTTCTTGTAGCAATTGTTTTTACATCTGGTAATCTTTTTTTCAGATTCTTTACCAGTTTCAATGCGATAGCAAGCGTAATGTCTTTTTCACGAGATCCTAGTGCATTCTCGTAGTTTCCAATAGATCCCACATCAGTGCCGCCATGGCCTGCATCTACAATAATGGTCTGTAGAGCTTTGCCTGTTTGCGCAAATGAAGAATAGGAAAATGCTAAAAAGGCAGTGAGTACAAAAATGATTTTACATCTATGGTTCAATGTCATTTCAATTGGGGTTTTGGTTTGTAATAGGTATATTTAATCTTTAACGTAATCTTTTATAATAATGGCTATTTTTGCTGTCTTGTAATTTATGACAGAACGTAGCAAAGGTAAGTCAATATTAAGTTTTAATTGGGCGCTCTTCGCCTGGTTTGTAATATTAACTTTTTTTAGCATTGCTGCCAATTCCAATTCTAATATCCAATTTTCGTCATATAGTGTAGGTATTGATTCTCCTCCGACTGTATTAAAGCTTAGTAATCCTCGTAATTCGATAGATTCTCCTCCTACAAAGACTATTGGTCCACTAGATAGTTTAAGCCCCAACAAAAATGCAGATACAACGATTATAACGAAAGAGACAATAAATTTTAAACTTAGTAAAGACACCCTAGCTGCACCAGTAATATACCATGCAGACGATAGTGCCGTCGTAGATGTCCCAGCAGAAAAAATATATTTGTATGGTAAGATAAGCTCTATCAAATATTTGGATAATGATCTTTCCGCTCCAGAAATTCAATATGACCAAAAGACTAGTCTTGTAAAAGCCAATCTTAAAAAGGATAGTGCAGGCAATGTCATTTCATTTGTTTCCTACAAGCAAGGCGATTTTATTTCTGTGATGGATAGTATCACGCTCAATATGAAGACACAGCGTGGAATAACAAAGGGTACTTACACTAAGCAAGGAGAAATGTATGTGTACGGAGAAAAGATAAAAAAGGTAAATGAAGATATCTTTTACGCTTATAATTCAAGATTTACTACGTGTAATTTAGATACCCCGCATTTTGCATTTGTGAGTAGAAAAATAAAATTTGTAAATAAGAAATGGGCATATAGCGGACCAGTACACCCAGAATTTGAAGGCGTGCCAGTTCCTATTGTATTGCCTTTTGGTATTTTTCCCCTTACGCAAGGAAGCCATTCTGGTATTCTTTCACCAGAATTTACGGCTAACAATGCTTACGGTTTGGGCCTAGAAAATTTCGGTTATTATAAAATACTAAGTCCGTACTGGGATGCAAGCATAAGAGCCAGCATTTACTCGTATGGAGGCTGGCAGCTTAATTTGAATCCCAATTATTTTAAACGATATAGGTATCAAGGGCGCTTTGGGATAAATGTGCTTAATACAAAATTCTTAGATGAGAAAGCTAATAGAAGTTTTAATGTAGTGTGGTCTCATAGTATGGATAATAAAGCCAGACCAGGTGTTTCTTTCAGGGCAAATGTAAATGCTGGGTCTACGCAATACAATTCCTTCTTGCCAAATAGTCCGCAGCAAAATTTTCAGAATAGTTTAAACTCTAGTATTGCTTATCAAAAAAACTGGAAGGATAAGCCATTTAATCTTACCCTAAATGCTGGCCACGATCAGAACTCCGTAACAAGGCAGATAAATTTGAGCCTTCCTGAGGCTGTATTTAACTTAAATACGCTTTATCCGTTTAGGAAGCAAAATAGCATTGGGGAATTAAAGTGGTATGAGAACATTGGAGTAGGTCTTACTACTACTGCAAAATCAATTACAAGATTTTTTGACACTGCGAAAGTGGTAAAGCAAGCATTAGATAACCTAGAGTATGGCGCTACACATAGCGTTCCTATAAGCCTGTCGCTACCACCATTGGGCGTTTTTCAAATTGCGCCATCTGTCACTTACCAAGAAGCTTGGTATCAGAAGAGAAGTATTTTATCTTGGAATCCTTCCGCTAATAAATTAGACACAGCAACGACAAATGGCTTCTATACTGCTAGAGATATGAGTTTTGGGTTAGGCATTAGTACTAGAATATTTGGCTTATTTACTTTTGGAAAAAATAGCGATGTAAAAGCTATTCGCCATGAGATAAGACCACAAATCTCCGCAAATTATAAACCAGATTTTACGGGAAGGTCTTCTAGGATTGTACAGATAGACAGTTTCGGAAGAACCCAAGCTTATAGTGTATACGCAGCTAATAATATTGCTCGTCCTTTTTCTACTGGAACTTTTGGCGGATTAAGTTTTTCATTAGATAACAATCTTTCCATGAAAGTAAAAGACAAAAAGGATACTGTAGGGGCTACAAAAAAAGTTTCACTTATAGATGGGTTCTCTTTAAGTGGTGGGTATAATTTTCTACAAGATTCTTTTAGGCTAAGCCAACTTAGCCTCAGAGCTTTTACTACGCTGTTCCAAAAAGTATCCATTACCGCAGGCGGTAGCTTAGATCCTTATCAAGTAAGAGAGGATGGCTTTAGGAGAGACAAATTATTGCTTCAACAAAATCCTTTAAAATTGGGCTTTTTAAGTGATTTTAATCTACAGCTCTCTAGTAGTTTTAGAGGTGGAGATGGAAAGAAGGGACTTAGACCTACTGATAATCTAAATGCACCAGATGATGGCTACGATCCGAATCTTCCGTTGAATGAATATCAACAAGAAGCAGCTTATATTAGAAACAACCCAGGTGAGTTTGCTGATTTTAGCATTCCTTGGACCATTGATTTTGGATATTCTTTTACCTTATTTAGGCAAAGGCTACCTAATGCAGAAGTAAGAACCACACCCACACAAAATGTTAACTTTAACGCCAGTGTAAATCTTACACCCAAGTGGAAGATAGGAGGTAATGGTAGCTATAATATTACTCAAAAAGATTTAGGCCAGTTAAGTATGTACCTTAGTAGGGATATGCATTGCTGGCAAATGAATATCAACGTATCTCCTGTGGGTCGGTTCCGTTCCTTTAATATTTCCATAAGCCCTAAGTCAAGTATACTTAGAGATTTAAAGGTAAATAGAACTAGGTCTTTCTTTAATTAAAGAACTGAATCTATTTTCTTTCTTAAAATAAATCTGTATTACAATTGACGTTAGAGATTTTAGACCATCTATAATGGAATAATAGCTTAATTTTCTCAGCCAGTTTTGATCGTCTTATAGTCATTGCGATCTTGGTTGAATAAAAATACTCGTCAGGGTGAGCCTGTCGAACCCGGGTAAATTTTATAGCTATGTTCTATAAAAAAATTATTTCATTCTCCATTTTTGTTGAAAGGCTGCTAATGATAAACCTTATTATCATTTGTCACTATCGTAATATCGGGTTCGACAGGCTC
>JBBRHK010000184.1:0-6370 GCA_038222815.1 Chitinophagales bacterium | reverse complement strand
AGCCGCCATTTGCAATTGTAAAGGCAGCAATTTCTTTTCATTGTCTACATAAAAACTTTGACCAATTCTATTAAAAACTCTAGCAGTAGGTTGGCGTTCTGTAATGTTGATGTGCAACGTAGCATTATCATCTACAAATACATCTACGGCTTTTACCCATTGCTTTTTGGCAATCAATTTTTCTAAAGCTTCAATTTTTAAATCGTCAATCGCCTTCGTTTTTACATCTCCACCAGCCCAGTCACTCACCCATTCGTTTACATTTTGCTCACTTAAAAAAAAGTTATCTGCTGCATCATTGATAACAATATCAACAGCTTTGCATTGTACATTTCCTGTGCTAGTTCTTGCCGCTATAAATCCAACCAATACAAGCAGGCACAAAGCAGCCCAACCTATGGCTCTCAGTATCTTTCTTGTATTGAATTGTTTTGTACTCACTTTCTTAATTATTATTTTTCCCTTCTAGTAGTTCTTTCAATGGCTGTACCAATGTATCTATATCTCCTGCACCAGCTATCACTATAACCAATGGTTGTGTAGCATTTGAAATTCTATTTTCTATTAGCTCCAATAAATTTTTTGCTTCTACTACTTGATGTGTATTCGTCATCGTAGCTGCCACCATTTCACTATTCACACCTTCTACTGGCAACTCTCTTGCCGGATAAATAGGTAGTAGAATCGTCTCATCTGCTTGGCTTAATACCTCTGCAAAGCCTGCAGCGTGATCCTTTGTTCTGCTGTATAAATGTGGCTGAAAAACAACAAGCGATTGCCTATTCGCATACAACTCTTTCACACCTGCAATAAGGGTTCTCAGCTCTTCTGGATGGTGGGCATAATCATCTATCAGCACTACCGCATCATTTTGAAAATGTTTTTCAAATCTTCTCTTCACTCCTTTAAAACTAGCCACCGCTGCTAAAATCTTCTCATCAGAAATATGTAGTTCTTTTGCAATTGCGATAGCCGCTAGCATATTCTCTATGTTGTGACTACCGCCCATATTGAGTTGCACATTAGATATCTGCGTACCACAATAATTAATATCAATCTCATACTGACCATCTACCACTCTAATGGCTTCGCAATAAATATCTGCTGATGTATTTTTTAAATCATACCAAAGTACAGTCACCTGAGCTGCTTCTTTTAATCTCGTCAATCCTAGCTTGGCAATTAACTTTCCTTCTGGCTTTACTTTCCTTGCAAAATCTACAAAGGCATCTTGCATATTATCAGCAGTACCGTAAATATCTAAATGGTCCGCATCCATTGATGTTATGATAGCAAGACTAGGTGTAAGTTGTAGAAAACTTCTGTCAAATTCATCTGCTTCTATTACATACAACGGATTCTCAGAAGCTAAAAAGTTGCTCTCATAATTAGTAGCAATCCCACCAAGAAATGCATTACAGCCTTCACCACTATGTTGTAAGATGTGTGCAACCATTGCACTAGTAGTAGTTTTGCCGTGTGTACCCGCCACACAAATATTGAACTGCCCTTCTGTAATCATTCCCAGGACGGCACTTCTCTTTTTAATATTACTTCCATTTCCTAAAAAATATTGTAGCTCTGTATGGTCTTTAGGAATAGCCGGTGTGTAAACAACTAATTCCGCATTTTTATTCGCTAAGGAAATATCATCGGCGTAATGAATATCCATTCCTTCTGCTTCTAGTAGCTTACTAAAACTAGTAACCGTTTTATCATAACCAGAAACCTTTGCTCCATTCGCGTTATAATATCTTGCCAATGCACTCATACCAATGCCTGCAATGCCCAAGAAATATACTTCCTTCGGCACTGTATGCATTCCAACTTTTGATATAGTGTTTAACTCACTCATTTTTATTAACTAAATAATATTTCTTTTGCTATCGCATCATCTGCATCTGCTACAGCAAATGCTGCAATATGTTTTGATAATTCTTGTTGTCTTTGCTCATCATTCACCACACTTTTTAAGGTGGCAAATAATTCTTGCTTCACTAGTTTATCTGCAATCATCACCGCAGCATTTTCTCTTACTAGCGTTTGCGCATTCACTGTTTGATGATCTTCTGCTGCATGCGGATAAGGCACAAAAATCACTGGCTTTTTTGATAGACAAATTTCTGCTACCGCCATAGCCCCACTCCTACTTACTATTACATCTGCTGCTGCATAAGCAAATTCCATTCTCTGTATAAAGCTGCTCACAAAAACATTTTTATAAGGCGCTGCCAATTCCTTTGCCTTTTCTATAAATCCTTCTCCTGTCTGCCAGATCAACTGCCAACCCTCTTCTCCAATCTTTGGAAGGCTTTCCGCAATTGCATCATTGATACTTTGTGCACCAAGACTACCTCCTACAGAAAGAATGGTTGTCTTCCCTTCTTGCAATCCAAAAAAATCTAACGCTTCTTTTTTCTCTACTGCCCCATCTACCAATACCTTTCTTACTGGATTTCCAGTAATAACTATTTTCTCTTTAGGAAAAAAGTCTTCCATTCCAGCATTTGCTGTAAATATTTTTATCGCCTTTTTACCAAGCATCATATTTGCTTTACCTGCAAATGAATTACTCTCGTGTATATAGGTAGGTATGCTTTTGCCTTGCGCATACCGTAATACAGGAAAACTTGAATAACCACCTACACCTATAACTACATCAGGCTTAAATTCTTTAAAAATTTTAGACACCTGCCAAAGACTTTTTATAACCTTAAAGGGCAACCAAATATTTTTTATCAAAGACGATCTGTTATACCCTGCTATATCTAACGCTTCTATCTTATAACCAGCTTGTGGCACTTTCTGCATTTCCATTTTTCCCTTAGCTCCTACAAAAAGAATATTAGTCAGCGGCAATAATTTCTTGATTGCATTCGCAATAGCAATAGCCGGAAATATATGTCCGCCAGTGCCGCCGCCTGCAATAATTACCCTTTCTATTTTTTTATATTCACTCATCTTATGCTTCTTCTTCTTGCGTACTTGTAACTTTTGCAAATTCTGCCTGTCCTTCTTGTCGCTCTACATTTCTACTTACTGATAGTATAATCCCTATAGCCATACAGGTAAACAAAAAACTACTACCTCCCATACTTACTAGCGGCAATGTGACACCTGTATTAGGAAATAGATTTACATTTACGCCCATATTTACCAAGGCCTGAATCACCAATGTGAAACTCAGTGCTAATGCTAAGAATGCACCAAATGCAAATGGACATCGTTTATAAATTCTAATACATCGATATAGAAACAGCAGATAAATAAATAGAATAAATGCTGCGCCTAATAAGCCATACTCTTCAATAATAATTGCATAAATAAAATCACTATAACTATGTGGCAAGAAATTTCTTTGCTGACTATTACCCGGCCCTGCTCCAAAAATTCCTCCTTTAGCAATTGCAATCTTCGCTTGATTTACCTGATAAGATTTATCATTATCCAAATTATCTTTGCTATAAATAAATGTTTGTACCCTACTGATCCAAGTAGGTATACGGCCATTGGCGATAATAGTTGGAAGCTTTTTTGTTTCTCCAGTTTTCGTGTCATAGGTCGATACTGCAATACCTACAAGCATTGCAATAGGTATCGCTGCAATAAGAATCGTACCAATCAAATGCTTCATACTTACCCTACCTATAAACATAATAAGTAAACTTGTACCGCCTATCAATAATGCGGTAGAAAGATTTGCAGGAGCTATTAAAATACATACAATTCCTACTGGCACAATCAATGGCAAAAATCCTTTCTTGAAATCCTTAATCACTGCTTGCTTCCTGCTGAGCTGCCTACTGAGATACATGAATAATGCGAGCTTCGCTAAATCTGAAGTTTGAATCGTCATATTGATAACAGGAAGATTTATCCACCTACTACCTGCATTTAATCGTACTCCAAAAAACAACGTATACACTAACAATGGAATAGATAGTAAGAATAGGTACAAAGCAATCCTAGAATAAATGGTATAGTTTACTCGGTGTAAAAAGTAGATAACTACCATACCAATGATGATAAAGGCAAATTGTTTGAATAAATAACTCTCTGTACTCTTACTCATCCGATAAGCCAATGAGCCCGTGCTACTATACACCAACAGTAAGCTCGCTAGTGTAAGTATCAGAACAGTTCCCCATATTACTCTATCACCTCTAGTGTTGCCCACGAGCTTATCGCCTACGTTCTGAAAACTAGGTGCAAATATTTCTTTTATGGTTTCTTTTCCAAACATCTATTAATGCTTATACCGAAGTGAATTTATTATTAATCAAGCTCTTTTAATATCGGCATTCGCCGCGGCGAACCCATCTAAGATTTTTTCATCATCCGCCAAAGGCGAACAATGAAAAAATCAAGTTGGTATTATAAATTTTTTACCGCTGTTTTAAATTGATTTCCTCTATCCTCATAATTCTTAAATAAATCGAAGCTGGCACAAGCTGGACTCAACAAAACAACATCACCTTTTTCTCCTAGACGATAAGCTGCATTCACTGCATCTTCCATAGTAGTTGCATCTATCATCACTGGCACTACATCTTTAAATGAAGAATGAATTTTATCATTGTCTAAACCCAAGCAAATAATACCCTTTACTTTCTCTTGCGCTAATTCTAGCATTGAAGAATAATCATTCCCCTTATCTATACCACCAAGGATAAGAATCGTAGGCTTGTGCATATTTTCTAAAGCGAACCAAGCGCTATTTACATTAGTTGCTTTACTATCATTTATAAATTCAATTCCTCTGATAGTAGCCACAGTTTCTGTTCTATGCTCTAGAGACTCTACGGTATTCATAGCATCTCTAATTTTCTCTTTACGCAAGCCTACAGCCACACCTGCTAGAGAAGCAGATAATCCATTGGCTAAATTGTGCCTTCCCTTCAAAGCAAAATCCTCTACACTCATTTGCATTTCTTCTCCTTTCCATTTGATGTGTAGCTCTGCATTAGTAAGGTATGCGCCTTGTTGTAATTCTTTATTCATAGTAAATGGTGCTAGTGTGGATTTGATATTGAATTTTTGAATATTGGTTATGGTTGTTTCGTCGTCGAGGTTGTAAATAAATACATCTTCCTCTGTTTGGTTCATAGCGATTCTAAACTTACTGTTGATATAATTCTGCAGTTCATAATTATATCTATCGAGATGATCTTCAGTAATATTAGTAAGCACCGCTACGTTTGGTTTAAAGCTTTTTATATCATCGAGTTGAAAAGAACTCACTTCTATTACATAATATTTCTTTGGAGCAAAGGCAATTTGTCTTGCAAAGGAAAAGCCGATATTACCTACCATTGCTACGTCATAGTCCGCTTGTGATAACAAATGATAAATGATAGATGTAGTAGTTGTCTTTCCATTACTACCAGTTATTGCTATTAGCGTACTATCTCCTTTATATCTATATGCAAATTCTATTTCGCTAATGATAGAAATATTTGCAGCTTTTATTTTCTTTACAATCTCTGCGCTATCTGGGATACCAGGACTTTTAATTATTTCTACTGCTGACAAAATAATTTCCTCCGTATGAGCGTTATCCTCATAAGAAATATTAGCGTTTTCTAATTCTGTTTTGTAGGTATCGGCAATAGTACTTCTATCGCTTACCCACACATCATACCCCTGCTGCTTCCCCAAAAGGGCAGCACCTACACCGCTTTCGCCGGCACCAAGTATGACTAATTTTTTATTCAATTTATTTTATCTCATTTTTAAAGTAATAATCGCTAGCGAAACACAAAGAATCGTCACAATCCAAAAACGTACTGCAATCTTACTCTCATGATAACCTAGTTTTTGATAATGGTGATGTAGCGGACTCATTAAAAAGACTCGCCGGCCTTCACCGTACTTTCGCTTCGTGTATTTAAAATATCCTACCTGTATCATCACACTTAAATTCTCTACAAGAAATACAAAACAGAAAATTGGAATCAATAACTCTTTTCTCACAATAATTGCCAAGGCAGCGATGATACCTCCAAGGGTCAAGCTACCTGTATCACCCATAAATATTTGCGCTGGGTAAGAATTGTACCATAGAAATCCAACGCAAGCCCCTACAAATCCTGCAATGAAAATCGATAGCTCACCAAGATTAGGGATGTACATTATATTGAGGTACTCGGCAAAGCGAATGTTACCACTCACGTAAGCAAAAATGCCTAGACAAATTCCAATGATGGCACTCGTCCCGGTGGCTAATCCATCAAGTCCATCAGTAATATTTGCGCCGTTACTCACAGCTGTGACAATAAATATTACAATGATGATATATAAGATGTACGTATAATCTTCTAAGCTCTTTGGTAAAAGCTTTGCATAATTAAACTCGTGAGTTTTTACAAAT
>JBBRHK010000183.1:0-6399 GCA_038222815.1 Chitinophagales bacterium | reverse complement strand
TGTACTCTTTATTACAATTAGTAATAGCGGATTTTCTCAAATAGATGCTAATGATTTCAATTATCGTTCTGATTCTACAGAGCTAAGAATTAAAAATCTCAACCCTTTCTTTTTGGTCCAGGTAGATTCAGTAGTCAATTATCAATTTGAAATAAATAAACCTGTAGCAGATTATTATTGGTATGTAAAAAATGCACCCGCTGGACTAAAATTGAATAAAGACAACGGCTATCTGAGTATAGATGTAAATAAAGCCTTCTTTCTAAGTGGCAAGTTAAAATATGACAAGGATTATAAAGTCAATTTAACTGTTCAAAACCTAAATCATCCAAGCGATAAAATCGATACTTCTTTTATTATTAATTTTTTCAGTACCGAGATTATTCCCAGTAATATTAAGCCATCCGTTACTGACAGATTATTTTTAGATGAGGGTGATACACTTAGTTTTCAAATTCAATGTGAGAATGGAAGCTTCCCTTTTACAGATATGACTTATGTGAGTAATTACGCCATTAAAAGTATTACGCCTGTAGAAAAATGTGGCGATTATTTTACCTGGCCTATACCATACGACTTTGTAAAATCAACAGACAGAGATAACCAAAGGCAAGTGAGCATATATTTTGTAGGCAATACAAAATTTAAGACTTCTGACACTGCCATTATAAATGTGCTAGTAAAGAAAAGTATTAATTATCCTGAGCAGGTAAAGCAAAATGAAATGCTCAGAACAGAAATAGGTAAATATATTTTGCAGCTAAAAAGTAGTTTTAGAATCGTAGATAAGCGCATACGAAAAACTAAAAAAACTAGAACAGGTTTTGATCTAGCTTCAGCATCTACCGCACTTGGTGGCACTATTTTTTCTTCTTTACCTAATACTAGCCAGCAGACCACAGGCAAGATTTTACCAAGTGTGGGTGTAGCACTTGTGCCAGTAAAGGAAGCTACAGCGCCTAATAGTAGCTACGAACAGAATACTGCAACCCTTATCCGTAGTGCCATTAAGCGATTAGAATATCTTTTGGCCAATAACAGACTTTCAGGAGAACGTGATTCAGAAATCTTGGCTAAGTCTAAGAAATTAAGAGAAGAACTTACGCAGACACAGGTTCAACTTATAGATGCGCCTATTGGAGATGAATCTGAAAACTCGGAAGAGCTAGATAAATATTTCAATAGCCCTAAAGTGAACAAGAAGTATAGGCTGAAGAAGAACTAAGTTCTTAAAATTGATAAAAGATTTTAATGGCTCAAGAATACTTTAATTTTAGGATTAAAGAGTATTGTATCTGCGAGTTGAATTTTTAATAGAAAAATATTTAGGATGAGTAAAAATATATTGATTGCATTTACCATTATTGCAAGTATCATCGGATGTGGCGAGTCTAGCAGTAATCAGCAGCCGAATAGTGCATTAGCAAACTTTGATAATCCTGTATATCAAGAAGGACTTGCATTAGTTGCAAAATCCAATTGCCTCAGCTGCCACCAAATTGTGGAGCCAGCAACAGGACCTTCCTACACCTCAATTGCACAGAAATATACAGATGATTCAGCTACAGTCAATCTGCTTTCTAATAAAATAATCAATGGCGGAATGGGTGTATGGGGTCAGGTACCTATGAATGCACATCCCAATATCGCTAAAGCAGATGCAGAAAAGATGGTAAAATATATCTTGTTGCTAAAAAAATAATCACAGCATTATTTCTTCTTCAACTTCTCTATAATTTTTAGAAGCGCTTCTCTATTTTTCCCTTCGTGATAGAACCTAGGTAGTTTTTCTAAAAGGGTAAAATGTGTTCTGTCTTTATGCTCTCTTAATTTAGAAGCGATGTAACTTTCGAGATAGATTAGATGTACATAATTATAGGCGCAGAAAACGTCATCTTTAAAAGGAGCTTGTAGCCAAAGCTTAGCACCAAAAAACTGATGGGCTGCTAGAGATATTTGATAGGTTGAATTGCCTACCGTTTGAGAAGTAGATTTCCGGTTATTATGCCCACAGGAGTTACACAGTAGATTTGCATATTCAACATCAGAAGAAATACTCGCCGTTGCTTTTTTATTACAAGCAGGACATTCTACAATAACCTCATTATTGAAATCACTTAGCCTTAAGTTCTGATCTTGGAATCGATTATTTTCTGTGCTCATTTATCTAAAATTAAGGCTTCCAGCTTAGTTGGCTTTTTTAAATCTCATCACTGGCACTTCATTCATTAAGAATTGCAATTTACCATCTTTATCAAAATTGAATTTATTTACAGAAGCCATTGTCTTTAAAAATACTTGCTCCCCTTCTCCTGGGCAAAACATCAATGTTGCAGGGCCTGGTTCTCCAAAAGAAATAGCCTCTCCCTCCATAGAATATTTCGCAGAGTAACCGTTACAGCTATTATTACCAGCAACTTGCTTCAGTTTTGTATTAAAGGCTAAAGTGGGCTTTATATCTGGATACAATCCTTGAAATGCTATTCTAGGGCCAGAAATATATTCTAACTCCCAAGTTACATCAGACAAATTATCCTCTGACTTAATGAGTTTAGAATTACTGCAGCCTGCAAGTAGTAGAGCAATGCTTACAATCGTTAAAAGCTGGAAAATTTTCATAGAAGATGTTTTTTAGGTAGTAAAATGTAATGATTGAAATCCATTCATCTATACATAAATAGAAAGCACAAAGTTTTGTTAGATACTATACAGCTCCGTTCAATTATTATGCCTTAATATATGATTGGTAATATAATGGATGGGCAATCGGTATAAGGTTATACCTTTACTAGATAACCATAAAGAGGGATAATATTGATAGATAATAAAAAAACAATTGAACAAGATGTACAAACACTACTTGTAGGTATTGTACGAAGAGATCAAACAGAACAGCAGGTAGAAGAATACTTGGATGAGTTAGAGTTTCTTGCTATGACGGCAGGAGCAATCACCAAGCGCCGTTTTCTTCAAAAAATGGCAAAGCCAGATAGCAAGACTTTTGTGGGTAAAGGAAAGCTAGAAGAAATAAAATTGTACTTGGAACTGCATCCAGAACTTACCCTAGTGATATTTGATGATGAGCTTACAGGTTCACAGATCTTAAACATTGAAAAAGTAATAGAGGTAAAGACGATAGATAGAAGTGACTTAATCCTCGACATATTTGCTAGCAGAGCAAAAACTGCGCAGGCAAAAACCCAAGTAGAGTTGGCTCAATACCAATATATACTGCCTAGGCTTAAAGGAATGTGGAAGCATCTAGAAAGGCAAGGAGGAGGAATAGGGTCTAGAGGTCCTGGAGAAACGGAAATAGAAACAGATAGAAGAATTGTAAAAGATAAAATCAGTTTACTACGCAAGCGATTATTAGACATAGATAGGCAAGCGGTTACCCAAAGAAAAGAGCGAGGAGAATTTATAAGAGTCGCTCTTGTGGGTTATACCAATGTGGGTAAGAGTACACTTATGACTGCGCTTAGCAAGAGTGATGTATTTATAGAAAACAAATTATTTGCCACCTTAGATACCACCACTAGAAAAGTAGTTTTTGAGCAAACGCCATTCCTCCTTAGTGATACAGTAGGATTTATCAGAAAACTGCCCCACCACCTCGTAGAAAGTTTTAAAAGCACTTTAGATGAAGTAAGAGAAGCAGATGTGCTGCTTCACGTGGTAGATATTAGTCATCCGCGGTATGAAGAACAGCTAGCGGTTGTAAATACCACCCTTGCAGAAATAGGAAGTGGAGAAAAACCTACCATCACTATTTTTAATAAGATGGATAAATATGAAGCTGAGACCTTTGACGAATGGCTAGAGGAACCGGTAAAACTAGAAATAATAGAGGAGCTGAAACAGCGCTGGCAAAACGAAACCGGTGATAATTGTGTTTTCATATCGGCGACAGAGAAAACCAACCTGCCCGCCCTACGCCAATCTATCCTTTATAAAGTGCGAGAAATGTACAGAATACGCTATCCATACAAGTCAGAATATTTTTATTAAGTTTTACTCATAAAATGTTTTTGCAGTTAGTAAAAACCCTTATTTTTGCAACCCGTTAGAAATAATGGGTAGTATTCCTCCTTAGTCCCAACAAGTCTGTTGGGATTGGTTAGAATAAAAAACATATTCCTCCTTAGCTCAGTTGGTTAGAGCATCTGACTGTTAATCAGAGGGTCGCTGGTTCAAGTCCAGCAGGGGGAGCAAAAGCCACGATGAGAGTCGTGGTTTTTTTGTGTCCTAAACCTTCAAATTCCTCCTTAGTTCAGTTGATTAGAACATCCCGACATTGTATGTCGGGAGGGTTGCTGGTTCTCCGCCTCGGCGGACAGCAGGGGGAGCAAAAAGCCACGATGAAAGTTGTGGCTTTTTTGTGCCCTAAACCTTCAAATTCCAACTTAGTTCAGTTGATTAAAACATCCCGACATTGTATGTCGGGAGGGTTGCTGGTTCTCCGCCGCGGCAGACAGTAGAGGGACAAAAAAGCCACCATGAAAGTTGTGGCTTTTTTGTGCCTGCCTTTTTTAATAGTACTCTTTAGTGCCAATAATTTCTTTCCAAGCTCCAACAATTCTTTATTCTTGCTTATTTGATCTGAATAGTTATGTAGCAGCAGATGAAGGCTATTATAAATACCAAAGATTTATAGCTTTTAATACTCTTTATACATTCCGAAAACAAGTTATATCAGCACCATTTTCCTTAATAACCAAATCAATATAAAATTTTATTTTAAAGTGTTATCCTTTAGAATTATTTTAGGGGGAATTTGAAATCAGTCTTATTTACAAGATAAAGCAGTAAGCCCCCAAATATTGTCTTTATTGTTGACATCTGTTACATGGCGCAATACAATCTTAGTTGCCACAACTGCTGCTTATAATAAATACGATAAATGATAGTAACCCAAAAATCTGAGGAAGTAAATAAATCAATAATCCGGAAGGTTACAAGAGTTAATTTGGACAGCATCATTGGCATAATAAATAATATTCCGCAGGGTATTGCGAGGGTAATTTTGAATCTAATCACCCACGCTTTTTATGCTGGTAATAAAAGGCTTCTACAATTTGAGTCAAGCAATCAAGTTTCCAGGCTGATAATCCGGAAGGAATACAAACTAACTGTTTTCGTCAAAACTTAAAAATAAAAAGACAAAATTATGATCTCAATTTCAGACAACGCAAGTGGAATACTAAAAGAGAATATGGGCAAAACATTTCAACTATTTTTCACCACAAGGCCGACTGATCAAGGAGCAGGTTTAAGTTTGAGTTCAAGTTATGAGACTACCACAAGAGGTAATATGAGGAATTGACATGTACATTAAAACTAAATGATAGCACAACATTTAGTGTCACTTCACAAGCACAAAATAATTTAAAAGGATAATATATAATTCGAGATGAAAGGAAAATCAATAAAAGGAAAATCAAAAGCAGAAATTCAGATAGCATTAGAACAAAGCCTGGAAGACGGTTTTACGCCTACTTTAGCAATAGTATTTCTATCTGTTAAACAAAACATCGAAGCCATTTCAACGCTTCTAGACGAAAAAAATATCCAGCTATTTGGAGCTACAACAGCAGGCGAATTTATTGATGGCGACATGTAAGAAGGAACTATTGTAATGCTTTTGCTTGACCTAAATCTAGATTATTTTAGAGTAGTATTTACCGAAACAAGCGCAGAAACTACTTTTGACGATGCAAAAAAAATTGGTACTTTAGGACAAGAGCTTTTTAAAAAACCAGCTTTTATAATCGTTACATCAGGTGTTGCCTTAGACGGTGAACCTTTCGTTGAAGGCATTGTAAATAGTTTTGAAAAAAATGGTTCAACTGAAAATAAAGAGGTAACTCTTTTTGGTGGTAAAGCAGGAGACGATTTGGCACTTGAAGCATCCTATGTGTTTAGCAACAAAAAAAGCAGCAGCAACGCACTAGTAGCACTCATTGTTGATGAGGATAAAATTGAAGTTAGCGGCATTGCGACTTGTGGTTGGAATGCCATTGGTACCAAAAAAACAGTTACTAAAAGCATTGGCAACACCGTGTATACGATTGATGATAAACCAGCATTGGATATGTTGATGAATTATCTAGGCGTTGAGATAAAACAAGATGGCGATAAAGAAATAGTAACTTTTCTCAGTTCTTGGTATTATCCGTTGCAAGTAGAAAGAGAAAGATATGTCCCCTCTTATCCTATGGTTTCATTCGAGTTTTTTCTACAATAAATAAACTTATACAATATGTTATAAGAGGCAAGAGCATAAATTGTAAAATGGGCGAAAGGCCTACGTTTACGATAGGAATTATTGGCATTGAAGAGTCATAAGTCCAATCGCCTTGTGAAACGTGTCGTATTTCTGCCAGTACCGCACCTGCACCA
>JBBRHK010000182.1:0-6416 GCA_038222815.1 Chitinophagales bacterium | reverse complement strand
TGTAAGAATTTTTAAAACAAAATAACCTATGGCGCTAAAAGTCCCAGCAGGGACGACCTTATGGTAGAAAAAAAGAATATTTTTTTCCAAGCGCCTTCGGAGCGACCTTATGGTAAAAGTTTTCTTTAAAAAAAGTATTAATTGAGTTTAATTCTCATCTACTTTTTCCAATTCTAAAACAGTTTTCGTTCCGTCAATATTTGTATAATCCAACTTTACAAATCCAAATATTGGGCTAAAGAAGGAAATAAGATAAGTTTTTCCAATTCTACTTTCTGCTGTTGATTTAACGATAAAGCATTCTATTTTTCCCATTTTGGTTTCTACAAATTGCTTATCAGTTATTTCATACTGGTAAATATTCTCAATTGCGCCTTTCCATTCTAACCATCGCTTATCTGCCCAGTTATCTCCAATTTTTAACTTCCAAGTCCATTTAGTTCCAATTGACAAAGGTGCTTTTATGTATGGAAATGGGTTTAACTCTAAAATTTGAAAAAATCCATTTCTAGGCGGGTGCATCCAAACATTAATTTCATTTTCTATTACCCCTGTACCTTCTCCACTAAGCGATTTCCCATTGATTAATGGGTAATTGTAGCCTATTCCTGTTTGATTATAATTTAGGTCAAAATCTTTAAAAATATTTCCAGAATCTATTGTCTGTATAATTTGCAAAACCGTTTCGCCATCTGGCTTTGCCATATTTATGAATTCAAAATCTGATATTGTATAACCTTTTGGCTGTAAAATATCTTGTCCTTTTTTTATTAAAAACTTCTCGCCCTTTATATTTTGATAATAATAGGAATAGGTAAATTTCTTTCCTACTTTATAGATAACATTGTTAGAGTTATAATTCTGGTCGTAAGATTTTTCACGGACAGCAACTTCATAGGTGACGCCATCATCATCGGTGTCGTATTGTTGAGCAGAAACTTGACCACAACGAAACATTGATGCTAAGACAAATAGACCTGAAAAAAATCCTACTTTACCATTTTGCATCTTCGTTTTTACTTTATCACCACATTCTTTATCATTACTTTCCCCATCTTATCATTCAGCTGCTTTTTGATAACCTCTCTCTGATACAACAGTTCATTTTTTAGTGCAGCTACACTCGTTGTTACGTATAGCGTTTCATTTATGAGTTGTATTTTATCGGTGTATTTGCTGATGGTTACGCCCATAATCTCTTTCCAATGGTCTTCTATTTGCACAGAAGCCAAGCCATTCTTTAGTCTACTTTTAGAAATAAATTGCTGTATTGCATCAGCCATTGATAAGATTGCCATAGGGTAAATTTAGTACAATTTAAAACTTTAATGCGCTATTAAAATGGATGCTGCTGTAATATCTAGTTTATTCAATAGTGCATCTAATCGTTCTTGGTGCGTATCGGTTATGAAAACTTGACCTTTATTGTCCTTACAAACTATTTGCAAGAGTTTTTCTAGCCTGCCCGCATCTAGTTTCTCAAACACATCATCCAGCAGTAGGATAGGAGGTTCACTATTCTTCTCTTGTAGAATTTTAAATGCTGCAAGCTTCAAAGCAAATAGTAAACTCTTTTTTTGCCCTTGTGATGCGATGGCTTTAAAAGAATTACCATTAAGCAAGAAAAGTAAATCATCTTTATGCACGCCCATCTGTGTACGCTGAGCAGCTAGGTCTCTTTGTCTATTGTTTCTCAAAATAGAATTAAAACTAGCCGATGCCACATTAGAAACGTATTGCACAGCAACGGATTCACCCGTTTCTGCTACGGTCTTGTACAATTCTGCAACCATTGCGGGAAAATACTGCATTAGCTTTTCTCTTTCTGCAAATACAAAAGCGCCGGGTTCTGCAAGCTGTGCATCTAGAATATCTAGTAGTGCTACATCTATTATTCCATTCTCCGCAAAGTTTTTCAACGCCGCATTTCTTTGAAGTAAAACCTTATTGTATTTTATAAGTTGAGATAAGTACTCTGGGTTTAACTGGCAAAGCAATTGATCTATAAATTTTCTTCTCAGTTCACTCGCCCCAATAATGATGGCGATATCATCTGGCGCAATCATCAGCACAGGAAATCTCCCCACGTGCTCGGCTAGCCTATCGTAAGGCACATCATTTACAGAAAAGAGTTTTTTAGCATCTACTTTGTTTATACAAACGATATTATTTTTATCAAACTGTGCATCCAATCTAAAACCTTCCTTACCAAATTGTATGATGTTAGCATCTAGCGAGGTAAAATAGCTTTTAGTGCAGCAGATGTAATAAATGGCATCTAAAAGATTAGTCTTTCCAGCTCCATTTGCCCCGGTAATGGCAGTCACTTTTTCCTTAAAATCAAAGCTTTGCTGACTGTAATTCTTAAAATGAGTAACCTTAATATTGGTAATTAGCGCCATAGAGGCTGCAATTTAATTCAAAGTGCTCTAGGTTCTGCATCAATTATATCCGGTTGGCAATTTTTATACTCAATTATAGCCTAGTGGATAACCTTTCCACAAACTAACATTGCTTGTTGATTTACACATATTTCCACTTATATTTGCAGCCTAAAAATGTGCAATTTTGGAAAAAAAATTCTCTAAAGAAACCTACATATATTGGTACGAGCTAATGCTCTTGCTTCGCAGATTTGAAGAAAAGACAGGACAGCTCTACGGGATGCAAAAAATACGTGGCTTCTGTCACTTATACATAGGGCAGGAAGCCATAGCAGCGGGTTGTATGACTGCTACTTTGCCAGATGATAAATTTATTACAGCCTACAGAGATCACGCTTTGGCAATAGCAAAGGGTATTACGGCAGATGCTTGTATGGCTGAGTTGTATGGTAAAGCTACAGGTTGTAGTAAGGGAAAAGGTGGAAGTATGCACTTTTTTGGTGTGAAGGAAAATTTCTTTGGTGGTCACGGTCTTGTAGGGGCACAGATTGGTACAGGTGCAGGTTTAGCTTTTGCAGAGCGTTACAACGACACAGATAATGTGGTACTTTGTTTCTTTGGCGATGGTGCGGCTAGACAAGGAATGTTGCACGAAGTTTTCAATATGGCAATGCTTTGGGACTTACCTGTAGTATTCATTTGTGAGAACAATCACTATGCAATGGGAACTTCGGTTTCAAGAACTAGTAAGGTTTTAGATATTTATAAGTTAGCTGATGGCTATGAGATGCCAGCAGATAGCGTAGATGGTATGAGCCCAGAAGATGTACACAATGCGGTAGAAAGAGCAGTGAAGCGTGCGAGAGAAAAAGGCGGTCCTACTTTATTGGAGATAAAAACATACAGGTATAAAGGTCACAGTATGAGTGACCCTCAAAAATACCGTACCAAAGAAGAATTGGAAGATTACAAAGAGAAAGACCCTATTGAGCACGTGCTAAAAGTACTGAAAGAAGAATACAAAACCACTGAGGAAGAGATAGAAGCAATCAAAGAAAAAGTGAAGAATGTGGTGGAAGATTGCGTAAAGTTTGCAGAGGAAAGCCCTTGGCCAAATGACGATGAACTTCTTAAGGACGTATATATCCAAGAAGATTATCCTTTCATAATGGATTAATTTCGAACAGATAACAACAATTACCTAAACAAATTATTTATTTAATCACTTAACATAAAAATGGCAACTTCTAAAAAAACAACTGAAGAAATAGTTGTAGATAACACAAACAAACTAGATGGCGATGCTTTGCAATCTGCAAAATCTTTTTGGGATAAGAACGGTAAAATGCTCACTATTGGGCTTGGCGCTGTCCTTGCTTTAGTAATTGGTTTTTTCGCCTATAAGGCATTAGTAACCGGACCAAAAGAAAAGAAAGCTAATGAATTAGTTTTTAATGCGGAGAATCTATTTGATGCAATGGCTGGTTCTAATTTCAATAAAGACAGTGTAAATATTGTATTAAATGGTGGAACAGTGGGAGAGAAGGCAGTTACTGGCTTACTTAAAATAATCAATAATTATGGTGGTACTGCTGCTGGTAACAGAGCTAACTATATGGCTGGTGCAAGTTATTTGAATATTGGAGAGTTTGAAAAAGCTTTAAAATATTTGAAATCATTTGATGCAAATGGCGCAAGCCAAGTAGGTATCCAAGCAGAAATATTGATGGGGCAGGCTTATGCAGAGCAAAAGAAAACTGATGATGCACTTACTCATTTTAAGAAAGCTGCTTCTGTAAATACTAAAGATGAGGGAATGACTGGTAATGCTTTATTCTTAGCTGCCAATTACGCTGACCAAATAGGGAAAGTAGAAGATGCTAAGGAATTATTTAAAAAGCTAAAAAACGAATTTCCAAAACATAGTTCAGTTCTTAGTGGTGATGTAGAAAAATACCTTGCTAAGTTGGGTGTGTTTGAATAACTAAAAATAATTATAATGGGGCATTTAGACTCCTCGTTTACAAGCTTAGAAGGCATTTCCATTCCTGGGGATGCCTTTGTAGTAATTGTAAATACGGAATGGAATAACGATATTACTGATGAGTTAACGAAGGGTTGTATAGAAATATTAGATGCTGCCGGCGTTGAACATAAAACAATAACTGTGCCTGGTGCGGTAGAGCTCGTGAGCGGCATAAAAGCACTTTTAATTGGTACACATCATACGCCTGTAGATGCTTTCATCGCCTTTGGCTGTGTGATACAAGGTGGCACACCACATTTTGAGTACGTTTGTAATATGGTAAGTCAGGGTATTACAATGTTGAATGTTGAATATACTAAACCTATAATTTTTGGTGTACTCACGGTGAATAATAAGGAGCAAGCAATAGAAAGAATTGGTGGTAGCGAAGGTCATAAGGGAAAAGAAGCTGCAGTGGCTGCGATAAAAATGATTAATATCGCTAGAACACAAATAGTGAAATAAGTTTGAGTTTAGCTATAAATTGCTTTTGAACAATCTTTTTTTATAAAGGTTAATAGTATAACCTAGTAGCAACGCAGACCAACGAATAATTATAATAAAATGAAAAAATTTATAGCCTTTGCTGTGGTGTGTGTATTATGTTCTTGCAATAATGGAGATGAAAGCTCTATTACTATTGCTACCAATGCAGATAGCATAGCCAATACACAGAGTTTGCGAAAGGTGTATGAAAGTAATACTGGCAATAACCAATGGCTAGATTCTATTTACAATATTGATTTTGTACAAAAATCTAACACGCTAATTGATTCTTTTAGTGACCATAAACACGGTATTGCCTTTTTACAAGACACTACAAAGAATGGAGAAATAAATATTTCTGCTGGCTATAATGGTGATAGCAGATTTGAAACGTATTACAGTTTTATTTTTGACCCAAAGACGAATAAGTTGATGGTCTTAGATCCTGTAAGCGGTAAGAAAATGACTATTGAAGAATTTCGTAAAACACTGAATGACTAATGAACGTTGATATTTTTATTCCCTGCTTTGTAGATCAATTGTATCCTGCTACTGCTTTTAACATGGTAAAAGTATTAGAGAAGGCAGGCTGTGCAGTAAATTATAATCCAAAACAAACTTGTTGCGGCCAACCTGCCTTCAATGCTGGATTTGTAAAAGATGCCGCTGCTGTAGCCCAATATTTTCAAGATACATTTTGTGATGCAGAGCAGATTGTGAGTCCTAGTGCAAGTTGTACAGGGTTCATCAATAATTATCAACCAACTATTCTAAAAACGGATGGTTCCAAAAAACTTGCAACTGCTAAAGAATTTTCTCAGTTTTTAGTCAATGATTTAGAGCAAACTAATTTCAATGCTGTGTTTCCTCACAAGGTTACTTATCACGATAGTTGTGCTGGCCTTAGAGAATGTGGCATAAAGAAAGAACCAAGATTACTTTTACAAAATGTAGAAGGACTAGAGCTTGTGGAGATGCACGATAATGAAACCTGTTGTGGTTTTGGAGGAACGTTCGCAATGAAATTTGCCTCTATTTCTGTGGCAATGTCAGAGCAAAAAATACAAAATGCTTTAGATAGTGGGGCGGAGTATATCGTATCCACTGATTTAAGTTGCCTAATGCAGATTCAATCTGTAATAGATAAGCAGGGACTTAAAATGAAAACAATTCACTTGGCGGATTTGCTGGCGAGTGGGTGGTGATAAAGGAATACTATTTATCCGAATCATTCAACTTATCCTTCTCAATATCTCCCTTAGCATCTTTAAATTCCTTTACACCCTTACCAAGCCCTCTCATTAGCTCAGGAATCTTTTTACCGCCAAATAGCAATAAAATTACCAGCACAATAATAATAAGTTCTGTGCCACCCGGCATTCCAAAAAGTGGGGTAAATAAAAAGGTACTTAACATAGTAAAAGATTTATTGTGTAAAAATACTCTTTAAAACCCAATACTTATGCTGCATATTTGCAAAAAGCAATTTGTATGAATTATTGGCTAATAAAATCAGAACC
>JBBRHK010000181.1:0-6434 GCA_038222815.1 Chitinophagales bacterium | reverse complement strand
ACTGTTGTGCCAGCCCCACAATTTGCTCGGGCGATAAATGTTCCATTAGTTTTATTTGTTTTTTTTATGAATGTGTGCGAAGATAAAGTATGCGAGAGATTTTATGAAATAATGCTTTTCTACGATTTAGTTAAAAATAGTTGCTCTGCATTTTTAGAGGTTGCATCTAGCACTTCTGTTTTTTCTTTTTGCATTATAGAAGCAATAAAATCTACAATTTGAGTTAGGTATGCAGGCTCATTACGCTTACCCCTGTATGGTGTGGGAGCAAGATAAGGCGCATCAGTTTCTAAAACAATATTCTCTAGGCTACAATGCGGCAGCACTTGCTGCAAACCTCCATTTTTAAAACTTGCCACACCACCAATACCTAAGAGAAATCCTAAATCAATGATCTGAGCAGCTTCCTCTACGGTACCTCCAAAGCAATGAAAGATGCCTTTGAGGCCAGCGCCTTGATAGGTTTTTATGACATCAATTGTTTCCTGCGTGGCATTTCTTGTATGCAGAATCAGAGGTAGATTATATTCTAACGCCAGTTCTGCTTGTATCATTAATGCCTCCTTTTGTTGCGCTACAAAAGTTTTATCCCAATACAAATCAATCCCTGTCTCTCCAATTCCATAAAAAGTATGCTGCTTTAAAAGCTCTTTTACAAGATTGATTTCTTCTAAAAAATTTTCTTTTACGGAACAAGGATGCAGCCCAATCATAGACAAGCAAAAATCTGGATATTTACTTGCCGCATCTAACATCGCAGGATGCGTTTCTGAATCAATGGCTGGCATAAATATTTTTGTCACACCTTGAGCCTTTGCCCTTGCGAGCATCTCGTCCCTATCCGTATCAAATTCCTTTGAGTAAATATGTGCGTGAGAATCAATCATTTTATTTTATTTTTCTAATTGCTTTTCTATTAGACTATAGCTTAGTGCTTCAAACCTAAAACCTTGCTCGGTGAAATATTTTAGAGTAGCTTCTAAGGCAAATAACATTTTTTCTTGAGCTTTTTCGCTATCGTGAAATACAATAATATCGCCGGCTTTGGCATTAAGCAATATATTATCTCTACATTTTTCCGCAGTAATATTTGCATCGAAATCTCCGCTAAGGATACTCCACATTACAACTTTTAAATTGATACCCGCAGATTCTATTTGCTTTTGCAAAAAATTAGAAAGTCTACCATACGGAGGTCTGAATAATTTACTATCTATAAAAACTTTTGCCGCTTTTACATCTTGTAGATATTCACTGTCTCTTACTTTGCTTGCATTGAGATGCCGCATCGTATGATTACCAATACTATGTCCGTCATTAATAATTCTGCTGTAAGTCGCTGCGTATTTTTGCACATTTGACCCTACACAAAAAAAACAAGCTTTTGCACTGTATTGCGATAATAAATCCAATACTTTTTCTGTGATGATAGGATCTGGGCCATCATCGAATGTGAGGTATAAAACCTTTTCCTCTGTGGTAATGTCCCATACCCTGCCGCCCATCATTTTACGAAGAAGCAAAGGCATTTTTACAAAATAAAACATAAGCGAAATTAATTTTTTTATTCTTTATTGTGGGAATAGAATATTTGGCAGAATGCAGCTACTGATCTTACAAGAAAATTTGTTGAGCTTTTACCATAAGGTCGCTCCGAAGGAGCTTTGCGAAAGAATATTATTTTCTTTCTACCATAAGGTCGTCCCGCTGGGACTTTTAGAAATTAACACAATTGAATTTTAGTCAATAATTTAATAACTCTAGTGGCACTTTTCAAATTTCGTTATCAATTCTCACTATCGAAAAATGCTACAAAATTGATTAGTCCCAGCGGGACGACCTTATGGTAGCAAAATAAGGTCGGTTTTGTTCCCCCGTTTTTTTGGCGACCGTAGGGCGTCAAAAAAACGGAGCTTAGCAATTGAAATTTCAAATGTTTCAACAACTAGTTACAATTAATAAAAGTAGGACTTAAAATAGCTTCAAAGCCTGAAAGACTGACATTCTAGAGATTACAATCATTTGCGATAAAAGTCTTATTAGATTTTGCCAAATCATATCGTATCGATTTTAAAATAATTTCACCCGTTCGGGATTTTAAAACTTTGCAAAAACATCTCTCTCTGCCCATTTAAACTCCCTTTACAATGAGAAAAACTGAAGAAACTACTATTTACCGTACTTTTGTGGCTCATTCCTGTTGTAAGAACAGTAAAACTATTTAGTTATGCAAGAACACCCATTCAAGAAATTTTCTGATAAGAAAAAGAATAGCGTTGTAAAAGAAGGTATAAGGCAAGAAAAGAAAAAGGCAAGAAAAGAAAAAAATGCCTACTTCGACAACCTGAAAGAAGAAAAGTACCAAGCTAGAATCGCCAAGAAAAATGGTGCTGCACCTGCGCCTGCAAAAGAAGTAATCCCTAACACAAAGCACACTCGTAAAGCCAAAGCCGTGGCAGAAGCTGCTAATGCTGTGCAAGAAGTAATGCCTTTAAATAAATACCTAGCCCATTGTGGCGTAGCATCAAGAAGAGAAACGGTAGAGATCATCAATAACGGATTGGTAAAAGTAAATGGCGTAGTGGAAACTACTGCTGGCTATAAAGTACAACCAACTGATGAGGTTTTTTATAATGGTAAAAAGTGTTTTGTAAGTAAAAACTTGCAATATATTTTATTGAATAAACCAAAAGATTTCATAACTACTACTGATGATCCGCTTGGAAGAAAAACGGTATTACAGTTGATTGCAAAAGCAACCACAGAAAGAGTATATCCTATCGGCAGGTTGGATAGAAATACATCTGGAGTATTGCTCCTAACTAATGATGGTGACCTTACTCAAAAACTGTCACATCCAAGCTTTGAAATAAAAAAGATTTATGAGGTAAGACTAGATAAACATCTCACTAAAAACCACTTTGATGATATATGGAAAGGTATAGTACTAGAAGATGGTACTATAATGGTAGATGGGCTTGCTTATGCAGATGCAAAAGATAAATCAATCGTAGGGATAGAAATCCACAGCGGAAAAAACAGAATTGTAAGAAGAATTTTTGAATCATTAGGATATGTTATAAAAGGACTAGATAGGGTGATGTACGCAGGTCTTACCAAGAAAAATGTAGAGCGTGGCAAATGGCGCCACCTTGCAGAAAAAGAAATACGGGTGCTAAAATATATGAACGCATCTAAAGGAAAAAAGATAAAACTGAGAGATATTGATGTAGATGCTGCCTTATCCGTAAAAGAGCCTACCGCTGCAGAAGCTGGAAAAATAGCGGCAAAAGAAATGGCTACTACCAAAGTAAAAAAAGAAAGCACAGAACCTAAGAAGGCGAGAAAATTCAAAACGCATAGCGAGAAGAAAGCCTATCAAAAAAAATTAGAGGGTGGCAAATAAAATAGAAATCGTTTTTGAGAATGATGATATAGTAGCAGTAAATAAAGACGCTGGCCTACTCTCCATTCCTGATAGAGCGCAATCAGAAATCTCTCTAAAAGAAATTCTTACCAAGAAATATGGAAAGATATTTACGATTCACAGACTAGATAGGGATACAAGCGGCTTGATAGTTTTTGCAAAGAATGAAGTGGCACATAAATATTTCTCAACTCTCTTCTCAGAGCGAAAAGTAAATAAAACTTACGTAGGCGTTGTGGTAGGGAATATGCCTCAAGACGCTGGGAGCATTCTCGCACCCATAGGTGAAAATCCTGCTGTAAAAGGGAAGATGAATGTGCATAGAAATGGAAAGCCCTCTCATACAGATTATAAAGTACTGCACGGATTTCCTCAATTTTCTATCGTAGAATTTACTTTGCACACTGGCCGTACGCACCAGATAAGAGTACACAGTAAGGAGCTAGGTGCGCCACTTGTGTGTGACCCATTATACGGCGATGGCAAACCTTTACGATTATCCGATATCAAGAAAAAGTATAAACTTGGAAAAAATATTGAAGAAGAACAACCTATCATTAATAGACTTGCTTTGCATTCCTACCAATTACAAATGGCTTTGCAAGATGGAAGTATGCTAAAAATAGAAGCACCATTACCTAAAGAATTTACAGCAGTTGCTAGTCAGTTGAAAAAGGCCAACGAAAAGAAAAGCATGTACTAAAGTGAGGATCCTCTCTTCACACTTGCCTTTCCATACTTTGTTTTTACATTATCGATTGCAGAGTATAATTTTTTCTTTTTTTCCGAATCGTTGAAGATGCTTCCTTGAATGCCATCTGTCTTAAAATCGCTGAGCTTCACTCCTAGCAATCTTATAGGGTCTTTCTTATTGTACAATTTATTAAACAGTGCCATTACGATTGGAATAAATTCATCATCTGCATCAGTAGCAGCAATAGTGGTCTGCACAGATTTAGTTTCAAAATTTGGATACCTAATTTTTACTGCTACGCAAGCAGCCTTCTTTCCATCAGTACGAAGTTCAAAAGCGATTTTTTCAAGTAGTCTTACTAGTTCTTTTCTAATTTCAATTTTATCAGAAATATTTTCTGAGAATGTATGCTCACTACTGATAGATTTTGATTCGTGAAATGGGGTCACGATTCCGTTATGCTCGCCTTTGCTTTTTTCCCAAAGGCTTCTACCCCAATTTCCAAACAGCTCTTCCATAGCTAATTCGCCGGCATTAAAAATATCTTTTATGTAGTGATAACCTCTGCTTTTCAGCACCTCACTTGTGTGTGCTCCCACTCCAGGAATTTCACTTACTGAAAGTGGCGCAAGAAATTGTTGTTCGCTACCAAACGGAATTTGCAAATACCCATTTGGTTTTGCCTTATTTGTAGCAATTTTCGCCATCATTTTATTGGAGGCTAGTCCAAAAGAAATAGGCAGCCCTGTATCATCCATTATTTTCTTACGAAGCGCTATCGTCCATTCTAGTGGTTTGAAAAACTTGTCCATCCCTGTAAGATCTACGTAAAACTCATCTACACTTGCCTTCTCATAAAGAGGTGCCGCATCGGCAATTATTTTTGTCACCATTCTTGAATATTTACTGTATTCAGAAAAATGACTTTTCACAAAAATACCTTGTGGACAAAGTTGCTTTGCCTTTGCAGATGGCATTGCCGAATGTACCCCCATTGCTCTTGCTTCATAGCTGCAGGAGCTTACTACGCCACGCTCTCCACCGCCTACCATAACTGGCTTTCCTTTCAGAGTTGGATCAAGTAAAATTTCTACGGATACGAAGAAAGAGTCTAGGTCGAAGTGGGCTATGGTTCTATTGATTGGCAAGGGTTAAAGATAAATTTTTGCAAGGGAAAGTAGGAATTAATTGACCTTAAACTGAGAAAAAAATTGACTGGAAAGATGAAAATTAAACTGACTGCTCTATCGACGTGAACTACATTTTACTCTTATTATTCTCAACCTTTTATAATTACAAGAAATGACTTATGGAAAACTCCAATATCTGCATCTTTACCATTACCCTAGAATTCAAACGGGTAACTCTATTATCTTTTTCAATATGCAGCTTCTCAAAAAAAGACTTTCTAACTCTTTATTAATTGTACTTGGGACTTTGTTCATTCTTTCTGCTTGCAACACAGAAGCAAGTTTTGCACAAAAAAATACTGATGAAAATTCAAGAGTGAATGGATTGGCTAGTTATAACAGCAAAGACAGTTGTAAAAAACAAGTGACAAAACTGCAAGCATTTGCAGAGAAAAACAATTGTAATACGGATCTATTTTTTATTCTTGACTTAGAGCAGCATTCCGGCAAGAAGCGTTTCTTTGTTTTTGACCATAAACAAGACAGTGTGTTGGCGAGTGGCTTAGTGGCCCAAGGTCAAGGCAAAAAACTCTGTACAAAGCCATCCTACTCTAATGTATCGGGAAGCTATTGCAGTAGTAAAGGAATTTACACTATTGGCAATTCTTACAATGGCACTTTTGGTTTAGCTTTTAAGTTGTATGGTAAAGAAGCTAGCAACAGCAATGCTTTCTCAAGATTTGTCGTGTTGCACGCACACAGTTGTGTACCGGATGAGGAGGTATTTCCAAGCCATATTTGTCAAAGCCAAGGTTGCCCTACAGTTTCAGAAAACTTCCTAATAGAACTATCGAAATATATTGAGAAGAGTGATAAGCCTATTTTATTACAAATTATTTAGCTTTACTTTTCTGTTACGTCTAATCTATAAATTCTTCCTGGATTTTCTAGGGTTACATAAATTTTACCATCTGTCAATTGTACTACATTTCTGATTCGACCAATACCTTCTAAGATTTTTTCTTCTTTTACAACCTTATCTCCGTTAAGAATAGTTCTAGCGATATAATTAAATTTGAGCGAAGACGACAATACATTGCCAGCCCATTTACCATAAGTAGTGCCATACACAAAACTCATACTGCTTGGTGCGATAGATGGTGTCCATTGACTTATTGGATCC
>JBBRHK010000180.1:0-6439 GCA_038222815.1 Chitinophagales bacterium | reverse complement strand
CCCAAGAGTAGGGCCACCTGTCTGTGCAGCATCGTACACGCCATTAAGTGCTAATGCAGCACGAGCAGGTGTTGTAAAAACACTCTCATCTGTGAACGCATTATAAGGTTGCTCATCTAATACTTTCTCACAACCAATACCCATTAAAGTAATGCCTGAAAGAAGCGTTGCTGTTAAAAATTGATTTAATCTCATTGTAAAATATTTTTAGTTATTTATTTTTTTAAAATCCGAAACTTAAACCAGTAGAAATAACCCGCAACTGCGGAGATACAGCATTATCAAGTCCCGCTTGTGAAGCATTTTCTGGGTCTAAACCAGAATATTTAGTCCAAACAGCCAGATTTTGACCTTGAACAAAGAATCTTACAGAACTTATGTAACCGTTAGTTTTCTCACGCAACTTTGTTGGATTAAAGGTATAACTAAATGTCAGATTTTGAAGGCGAAGAAAATCACCAGACTCAACAAAACGTGAAATAGCTAGGCCGTTTTGATTGATGTTATTACCCTGCCCTTGCACTAAACGAGGAACATTAGTAGATTGTCCTGGCGTAGTCCAACGACCTAAGATTTCCTTTCCATTGTTATGAAAGTTTTGACTTAACAATGCTTCCTGACGAGTAATATTCATAATTTTATTACCCCCAGAATAGCGAAGGAATACTTCCATACTAAATTGTTTGTATCTAAATGTATTGCTCCAACCTCCAAAATAAGTAGGTAAACTTCTGCCCAAATCTATACGATCTCCAATACCAAGAGAAGTTTGAGTTCCAAAAGTTGGATCATTTAGATTATTTGCAAAATAGTAAGCTCCGTTTGCAATATTGTGTTGTACTAACTGATTTCGAACATTGAAATACATTGGATTACCATTCGCAGTATTTACACCAGCAAATTGATAACCCCAAAGTCCGTTTAAAGCATTACCGACTTTTAAAAGATTGTAGGTGCCAGGAATTTCAGTTATAGGTGTACCACCCACCTCGTACAATGAGGTAATTTCGTTTTTCAACAATGTATGATTCCAACTAGAAGTCCAAGTAAAGTTCTTGCTACGAATGATATCACCACCAAGTGTTATTTCAATGCCTGTATTACGGGCTGTACCAATGTTCTGAGAAATAGAGTTACCTGGGATACCTGCTGAATTGGGGGTAGGTACGGCCAAAATAAGATTATTCAAATCATTTAGGAAATAATCAACGCCCAAATTATATCGCCCATCTTTAATACCAACTTCTATACCCACATCATATTTCGTATTTTGCTCCCACTGTAACGCTCTATTCCCTACTAAATTCGGAGCAAAACCTGGTAAGTTTCCATAAGCTGCAGAACTAAAAGTACTTAAGTAAGGAAAGCCGCCTACTTGATTACCCACATTAGCATAGGAAGCTTTTAACTTTACTTCGCTATTTTTTAGGAGATTAGAATTTTGCCAGAATTTCTCCTGAGAAATCCTCCAACCTGCTGAGTATCCAGAAAATACACCAAAACGATTTTCTGGAGCTAGTGAGCTTTGTCCGTCTCTACGTATAGACCCTTGTAAGAAGTATTTATTCTTGTAATCGTAATTTAAACGTCCAAAAAGAGATTGGAAACCCGATTTTCCGAATCCTCCAGAACCAAACTGCAATGCCCCAGAACCAGTAATAATGTTCTGCGAGATGAAAAATGGATCTGAAAGTTGCTGCAGCGTTCCTTGAACAAATCTGCTTTGATCTTTCTGAGCTTCCTGCCCTGCTGTAACAAAGAAATTATGATTACCAAAAGACTTATTATAGTTGAGGTAATTTTGAATTACCCAACGTTGAATTTGTTGTGAAGTATTGGTTGCAGAACCTTGAGAACCGAACCCATCTCCATGAATTGGAGAATTTGAAGAGAATGCATATTCACTTAAGACATCAAATGTAAATGCAGTACGGAATTTTAAACCTTTCACCAAAGAGAGTTCTAAATATGTATTATTTACTACTCTCAATTTATCAGAGGTAAACAAATTTTCTCTCAAAGTAAAAGCGGGATTAGTGTAGTTATCGTCTACCGCAATTGTGTTGGGACCGAAACCAACAGTGTTGAGTGTAGGGCCTTGAATATTGTAACCAGTAGGATGACTAGGATTAAAAGGCTCAACATTTGGAAGCATTCTCAAAGTAGATGCAATACTACCACTGAGCGCATTTGTTCCATCATTTTGACCACGATCATCCTGCTTAGATAAGGTAAGGTTATTACCAAATTTTACATATTTATTAACCTCAGTATCAAAGTTAAAACGCAGTCGGTACGCTTTGTTAGCGTTATTAATTAGTATACCTTTTTGGTCAGAGTAATTGGCAGAAAAAAAGTAGGTTGACTTTTGTGTACCGCCAGAAAAACTTATGTTTTACTGCACAGCTAAAGCATTATCATTAAACACTACATTCTGCCAGTCAGTATTAGTTCCAGTTGCACTTGGCCTTGCCGCAGAGGGTAAACCAGCGTTAGATCTTTTTTCGTTTGCAATCGTCACAAAGTCGGTTGCATTTAGCAAATCGAAGCGAGATGCAGCTGAGGAAAAACCAAAAACAGCATCATAGTTAACCTTCATCTTACCAGACTTGTCACCCTTCTTAGTCGTAATCAAAATAACACCATTTGCGGCTCTAGAACCGTAAATTGCTGTAGCAGACCCATCCTTTAATACCTCGAAATTTTCAATGTCATTAGGATTTATATCGCCTAAGGCATTTGAATTTACGTTAGCAGCAAGATTCCCTGTGATAAAGGGCACTCCATCAACCACAATTAATGGTGCCTGACCCTGGCTAATAGAATTTACCCCACGAATACGAATACGAGCTGGGGTTGAAGGATCTCCGCCTGGGTTGGAAACCTGAACACCAGCAGCTCTACCCGCTAATTGTTTGTCAATCGAAGGAGTAACTAACGTCGCAAACTCTTTTGTGTCGATTTTTGAGGCAGAACCAGTAAAAGCTTTCTTTTGCTGAACACCATAACCTACCACTACGACATCGTCCATTTTAACACTTTCGGATTGCATTACTACGTTAAAAGTAGTTTTTGAACCAATACTGATTTCCTGTGTAGTAAATCCGATAACAGACACAACTAACGTTTTGGCATTATTAGTTACAGACAACGAAAACTTACCAGTTGCATCTGAATAGGTACCAACTGTGGTACCCTTGGCGACAACTGATACATTCCCGATTGGAGCACCATTGCCATCTTTTAAGGTTCCGGTAATTACCCGGTCTTGCGCAGTAGCGGTCAGTGCTATACTGAGGGCTACTAGCAAAGAAAGAATTAGTTTTCTCATTTTTTAATTAGTTAAGGTTTTTGTAATAATTGGTGAATTTAGGGGTAGAACCCTATTCCAACATCAAAAAAGATAATTATTTTTTAACAACCGCTGTTTTACTTTAAAACCTTCTTTAAAAGTATCGGTAAAAGCACCAAATTGGTGAACAGGGCGGTCAATAATGTAACAGAGGTAAGCCATCCTAGCGCAAATGTGCCACCGAAACTACTACCACAGAAAATGATAAACCCAGCTACTAGTACAAGTGAAGTATAAATGATGCTTAGTGCTGTTTTATTGATGGTATCCGTCACGGCTTGTGTATTGCTCGTATTTCCTGCAGAGAGAAGCTGTTTATAGTGCACTAAAAATCGAATAGTAACATCTACTGCAATGCCAAGGGCAACGCTAAAAACTAGGACTGTACTAGGTTTGATAGCCACACCTGCCCAGCCCATAATACCTGCAGTAACAAGCAGAGGAATTACATTAGGAATAAGACTACACACCAAAATTCTCCAATTTCTAAACAAGTATAACATACATAATGCGATAAGCCCAAATGCCCAAAGAATACTTTCCTTGAGTCCGTTCACAATGTACTTACTACCTTCTAAAAATGTAAGTGACGCTCCAGTAAAAGAAACATTATAATTCTCGCCAAACACAGCATCAGACTGCAATTGCAAAGAATCTACTATTTCTTTGAGGCGCACAGTTCCCACATCTTTCATACTCATACTTAGCCTTAAAAATTGCTCTGAGCTATCTACAAAAGAGCCCAGTAATTTTTGCATAGCAGAATCCTTTGCATCCATTTCATTAGCCTCCTGTCTTAACTGTAATTGTCTGATACTTCTATGTAAATCGAGTAATGGGTTACCAAATGCTGGCAGCGCATAAGTACTGCTATCTGCACCCTCACTCAGCGCTTGGTAAGAAAACTTTACGCCATCTACCACGCTTAGTGGCTTACCAATTTCTGAGAAATGACTGATAACAGAATCTTCAAAAAAGGCTAGTGTTTTAATATCAACGCTAGGTTGTATAATTCCTTTAGGTTTCTTGGTATCAATCATTATTTCTAGCGGCATTACTCCATTAAAATTTTCTTCAAAGAATTTTAAATCTTTGTATACGATGTCAGTTTTGGGTAAATCATCGACAATAAATGCTACATTTTTTAATCTTAAACTTCCTATGATTGCTAATACAATTACGGCAGCTGTTATACCTAAAACTGCGGTTGATTTTTGAGCTACCCAGAACTGCATTTTTGCAATGAGGGTATTTATCCATTTGGTGTCGAGATATTTTAAAGCTGTTTTATTGGGCACTGGCAACAGAGTCAGAACAGCGGGTAATAGAATGAATGAAATAATAAAAATAAAAAAGATACTTAAACCAGCTACAGCTCCAAACTCTTTTAAGATTTCACTTTTCGTAAGTGCAAATACTGCAAAACCTATAGCAGCAGTGATGTTACAGAACAAAGTAACTACGCCCATCTTACTCACCATTTCTATAATAGCAGTTTGCTTCTCCATCCCGGCTTTTATGGAAGTATGATATTTATTAAAAAAGTAAATACAATTGGGAATGCCTATAACCACCACTAGCGAGGGAATTAAAGCCGTAAGTAATGTGATTTTATAACCACATAATTGCAAAATACCCAATGCCCAAATAACCCCAATAATAACGACCGCCATTGACAAAAGCATTGTAGAAAAAGACCTAAAAAATAGGAGTAACATAACTACGCTTAATAAGATGGAGCCTATCAAAAAGAATTTCATTTCCGCCTTTATTTTATTGGCTACCACGGTACGAATTAATGGCAAGCCGCTAGTATGCACGTCTATTTTGGTAGCGGCTTGATAAGCATTTGTAACAGACAAAATAGAATCTACAACGGCAGTACGATCTTCACTTACCATTACACTATTATCTATCCGCATTGCCAAGAGATAAGCGTTAGATGTAGGATTGTAAAGAGTGTTTTTATAAAATGGTAGTGAAAGAAAAACGTCTTTAGCATTATCTAATTCCTCTTGTGATTTAATGCTATCACTGAATATTAACTCTGCTAAAAGTTTTTCAGTGAATGGATCTTTTAGAAGCTGGAACGAAGTAGGAATACAAAGCATCTCCTTCACGGCTGGCAAGGCTTTCAGAGATATAATCATTTTTCTGTATGCCAAAAAATTATTGATTTCAAAAAAGGAATCTGTCTGCACACCTACCACCATTGTATTACCCTCGTCACCAAATTTTTGCTTGAAGTCTTGTTGGTTTTTGTAATAAATATTATCAGTAGGAATAGCCTTACTAAACTCGTAGCTCAGTTCTACTTTTGATGCTTGATAAGCCATAAAACCAGTAGCAGCAAGCAGTAAAGAAAGAAAAATAAATTTATATTTTACAACAAGTTCTGCGATTGATTTCCACATAAATAAAAGCTAAATAATGGTGTGTGTTATTTTGGCAAAGAAATGGTATTACGGTGGGTATGCAAAGGGAAGAGCTTTGTAAAATTGAAACTTTAAAATAGGAGTTATGCCAGATTTAAAAAAAATTATCCAAAAACAAATAAGTTGATACTAGTATTAAACCTCTTTAATCTGCAAACATTAATCATAATTCTAAAAAAATCGGTTACATTAAGAATTTGTAATTTATTACCTCCACCATAACAGTCTTTGATTTTGTCTCTTGTAATCGCTCTTTGCCGCTGGGCATCGCATTTGCGGCGACGCTGTGAAAAACCTGACTTCGCAATATGGCTTCGCCATTGCTCCGTCGTTTTTCAAGGCGTCTCTGCAAATACTGGTACAAGTTTTCAAAAGTATTTGTTTCTAACTTCCCAGCAATTGTACAAGTAACATCAATGCTAAAAATAATTCAATTCAAATCTTAGATACCTTTGCAAAATTTCATATATGGCAGAAAATATCTAATGACTCACAAAACAAAAGCAATTATTCTTAAAACCATCAAGTATGGAGAAACGAGCCTTATTGTAACTGCAATGACGGAGCTTTTTGGCGTGCAGACCTATCTCGTAAATGGCGTACGCACGAGTAAGAAAAATAGTAAGGCTTCTTTGTACCAGCCCTGCTCTAT
>JBBRHK010000179.1:0-6444 GCA_038222815.1 Chitinophagales bacterium | reverse complement strand
CTCAGCCCACAGCGGAGTTTACCTCTGTAATTACTCAAGGATGTAGCCCGCTAGTAGTATCTTTTCAAAGTCAAAGTACCAATGCTGTACAATGGCAATGGAACCTTGGAAACGGGACTATCTCTTTTTTACAAAATCCTTCTGCTACTTATTTTGTACCTGGTACGTTTACCGTAACGCTAATTGTTACGGATACAGCTGGAGTAAAAGACACTATTGTAAAGCCAAATTATATTACTGTACATCCAAATCCTATAGTTGCTTTTTCTGCTAATAGAACCACTGGTTGTTTTCCGCTTCCAGTTCAATTCACAGATGCATCTAACAGTAATGGCAGCCCTGCTACTTATAACTGGGATTTTGGAGATGGTACAACATCAACCAATCAAAATCCGCAACACATTTATACTGCTGCAGGACTCTATAATGTTACTCTAATTGTAACTAACAGCTTTGGTTGCTCTAAGACATTGACTAAGCAAAATTATATTAGTATTTCTACTGGCGTAGATGCCTCATTTACCTACACTGCGCCTGCTGCTTGTGTGGCACCTCAGGTGGTGAATTTTACCAACACAAGTACTGGTACTGGTGCTCTAACTTATGCTTGGGATTTTGGCGATGGTGGTACTTCTACGCAAACAAGCCCTTCGTACCTATATAACAATAACGGAACCTATACCGTACAGTTAATTGTAACTAACGCAACAGGTTGTACTGATACTTTTAGAATGCCTAGTGTTGTAAATCTTGGTACGAATAGTCCATCTTTTACTGCACCATTATCTATTTGTAAAGATGAAAGCTTTAGTCTAACCAACACTTCTACGCCTGCACCCTCTAGTGTAGTGTGGTATTTTGGTGATGGTACTACATCCACCGTTTTATCTCCTACTAAATCGTATAATGCTGCAGGTACTTACAATATAAAGATGGTAGCGAGTTTTGGTAATTGTGCAGATTCTGTTACCCAGGCCATTACTGTATTACCGAAGCCTGTTACTTTATTTTCTGGTTCTCCATTAGTTGCTTGTCAACCCTCTTTATTTGTAAATTTTAATAATCAAACAATAAATTCTGCATCCGCACTTTGGGATTTTGGTGATGGAAGTACCTCTACTAGTAATAATCCTAGTCATACTTATACTAATTATGGGTCTTTTACAGTAACGTTAATTACCACTAATGCAAATGGCTGTAAGGATACTTTAGTAAAGGCAAATTATGTAGTAATACAGAAACCAACGATTAGTTTTAATAATTTACCTCAGCAAGGTTGTGCTCCTTTTACTTGGACGTTTGGCGCTACAGTAAATAGCGTGACACCTATAATTTCTTACCTATGGAGTTTTGGTGATGGTACTACTTCTACTTCAGCTACTCCGACCCATACTTTTCCTGCTGGACTTTACGATATTCAAGTAATAGTTACTACACAAGGAGGCTGCACAGATACTTTATTTATGGCAGGAGGTATCAGGGTATCTGAGAAGCCTAAAGCTGGTTTCTTCGCCACACCATTAGATGTATGTGCAAGAGAGCCAGTACAATTTACAGATACAAGCTCTAGTAATATAACTTCTTGGTTTTGGCAATTTGGCGATGGTAATACATCTACATCGATGAATCCTTCACATATCTATACGGATACCGGCTATTTTTCTATTACGCTAATAGTGGGTAGCAATGGCTGTTTCGATACCCTGAGAATTCCTAATTACATTCACGTAAAGCCCCCAATTGCCATTTTTGATGTGCAACAAAACTGTACAGATAAATACACTAAAGTTTTTGTAGATAGATCTATAGGTGCAGATACTTGGTTTTGGACTTTTGGTGATGGTACTACCTCTAATTTACAAAACCCTACCCACGTTTATGCAGCTACTGGCACATACACCGTAAGGCTTCTTGTTACAAATATTCAATCTGGCTGTGATTACACTATGGATCAGATTGTATATGTAGCAGATGAACTAGCACAGTTTACAGCAAATATTACACAGCTATGTAAAGGCACTGAAGCCCTATTTACTGCTACCTCTATTCAATCTCAACCGCTTATTGTAACTTATGCATGGGACTTTGGTGATGGTACAACCGGCTCTGGTGTTGTCGTTTCTCACACTTATTCTATGTCTGGTATTTATACCGTTACACTAAACATTACAGATATAAATGGATGTACTGATACAAAAATTAGATACCAATATGTAAAAATATATGGCCCTAATGCTGAGTTTAGTACGAATATGCCAGGAGCTTGTTTACAATCTAGCGTTGCTTTTAATGATCTTTCTTCTAGCGATGGAATACATCCTATAACAAATTGGGATTGGAACTGGGGAGATGGTAATATTAGTACAAATGTAGTAGCGCCTTTTGCACATACCTATGGGCCAGCAGGGTTATATAGCGTTGTACTCACTGTAACCGATTCATACGGTTGTAAAGACACAATGACTAAAGTGAATCTTATTACGATAAGTGCACCAAAGGCAGATTTTACTGTAACAGATAGCACTTCTTGTCCAGGATCTACTATTAGTTTTACTAATGTTTCTACAGGTCCTTCACTTACCTATGCTTGGAATTTTGGAGATGGAACGACAAGTTCTGCTACCACACCTACTCATAGTTATACGTCTAATGGTTCTTACACTGTAAGGCTTGTAGTTACGGATATGTACAATTGTGTAGATACTAAAGATCAAATAATAAATATAGTAACGCCCACAGCAGATTTTAGCGTAAGCGATTCTGTAAGTACTTGCCCTCCTTTGATTGTAAAGTTTACATCCAATGCGCAGAATGTTTCATCATTTGTTTGGAATTTTGGAAATGGAAATACATCAATCAGTAATAATCCTACTCACTTTTATAACGTGGCAGGAAGCTATAACGCATCACTTACAGTAACTGGTCCTGGTGGTTGTGTTGCAGTAAAGACTAAGCCAATCGTAATAAGTGGACCTCAAGGAAGTTTTTCTTACAGTCCTTTAGAAGGTTGTTCTCCGCTTACTGTTTCCTTTGTTGCTACTACTTTAGCGAGGTCTAGTTTTGTTTGGGATTTTAATGATGGTAATACGATAGTTAGTAATGATTCTATCATCACACATACATATACGCTACCGGGAATCTACGTTCCTAAAATGATACTTAGAGATAATGGTGGCTGCAGTGTAGCTATTGAAGGAGTAGATACTATTCAAGTAAATGGAGTACTTGCAAAGTACACAACGGATACTTTAACGAGATGTAAGTCTGGCTTTGTACAATTCAATAACCAATCTATAAGCAATCAAGCCATAGATACATACACTTGGGATTTTGGAGATGGTAGCACAAGTAACCTACAAAGTCCTTCTCATTTCTATGCGGCAACTGGTGTTTATAATACGTCACTTATCGTTACCACGGTGTCTGGCTGTGTAGATACTTTTAGATTACCCACGCCTATCAAAGTAGTAGAAGTTCCTATTGTATCTGCAGCATCCTCTGCTAATGGGTGTGTACCAGTAAATATGAGTTTTAGTGGTACTTTGCTCAATAGTGACACGGCTTCTATTGCATGGGACTGGGCAATGAGTAATGGTATTATTGCGACAGGAAAAAATACAACTCCAATAAGTTATAATACTGCCGGCGTTTATAATTATCAATTAATAGCTACTAACTCATTTGGATGTAAAGACACAGCAACAGGTAGTTTTGAAATATTCGGTTTGCCTAATGTTTCAGCTGGCAATGATATTTTTATTTGTCAAAATTCAGGTAAGCAACTCCAAGCCACTGGTGCTAATAGTTATGTGTGGTCTCCGAGTGTAGGATTGAGTTGTGTGAACTGCGCAGCACCTACTGCGACGCCAGATTCTCTAAAACAATACACTGTAATAGGTACAGATTTAAATGGCTGTAAAGATACTAGCACAGTACAAGTACAAGTGATATATCCATTTGTAATGAGCTTAGGAAATGCAGATACTTTATGTGTGGGTCAATCAAGTACTCTAAGAATAAATGGAGCCGCATCATACGTGTGGTCACCTTCTACAGGGCTTAACAATACAACTAGCAATACCGTAATTGCAAGGCCTACTAACACTACATTGTACAAGGTAGTAGGATCGGATATAAACGGCTGTTTTAAAGATACTGCATATTTCCCTGTACAGGTTTATCCTTATCCTACAGTACGAATAATGGCAGATACCACAATTGTAGTGGGTAATAATATTACGCTAAATCCAATAATATCTTCAGATGTTACGAGTGTGATATGGCAAAATCCTGTAGGTGTTGTAGCAAATAACTATCCTGCTTTAATTGTACATCCTACTGGGCAGACCCAATACAATGTACTGGTAAGTAACCCTGGTGGTTGTACTTCCACAGCAAGAACTACAGTGTATGTAACATGTGGTAATGGTAATGTTTTTATTCCTAATACTTTTTCTCCTAATGGAGATGGCACTAATGATAATTTTTATGTGAGAGGAACAGGGTTGTACAATATTAAATCAATGCGAATTTTTAATAGATGGGGAGAATTAATTTTTACCAAGGCTTCTATTTTTCCAAACGATCCTAATGCAGGTTGGGACGGCACATTTAAAGGAGTGAAACTCAATCCTGATGTGTTTGTATATACAATAGAGCTACAATGTGAAAATAATCAAACATTAATGTTTAAAGGCGATATAACTCTTATAAAATAGAAATTAGCTAACGACCAAACCAAAAGAAATGAAAAAATATATACTTCACATAGCGATAATAGCAAGCTGCATTTCATTTGCAAATAGTGCTTTTGCTCAGGATATTCATTTTTCGCAGCTTGGAGAAACCCCACTGCTTAGAAACCCAGCTTTGGCCGGTTTATTCTCTGGTGATGTAAGGGTACAAAGTGTTTTTAGAACTCAATGGAATAGTGTAGCTAATCCCTACAAAACAGTATCTACTAACATTGAATTTAAATTACCATTTGGCTCATCAGATGATTTTTTGACTCTAGGTGGGCAAGTTCTATATGATAAAGCTGGTAGCGTTGATTTAAGTGCAACACATGTACTTCCAGTTATAAATTATCATAAGTCGCTGAGTGCCGAGCGCAGTGCCTATTTGTCTCTAGCGGCTATGGGTGGCATTGTACAGCGATCTTTAGATCCCTCTAAGATGACAACTAACAACCAATATAATGGTGGAATTTATAATGCGGGAAGCAATACTGGCGAAAATTTTAATAAGCCAAATTATAGGTATTTTGATGCTACAGTAGGTATGAGTTTTAATTCACAGCTTGGCAATAAGGTAGACGATAATATTTATTTGGGTGTAGCTTATCATCATTTTAATAAGGCAAAAAACACATCATTCTATACAGATAGTAGAGTAGAGGTAGCTCCTAAATGGGTGATGAGTGCTGGTCTACGAACTGGAATTGACGACTATAGCTATCTTACTGTAGAAGCAGATTATAATAAGCAATCATCATTTTCTAGTACGATTATAGGAGTTCTTGTTGCTCGTAAAATAGGTGATGTGGAAAGTCCAAAATATATTTTTCACATCGGCACATACTATAGACTCGCAGATGCCGTTATACCTGTAGTAAAATTGGAGGCAAAACCAATTTCAATATCAATAAGTTATGATGCTAACACTTCTCAGTTAAGAAACGCTAGCAGTGGTAGAGGAGGCTTTGAACTATCTCTTTCTTATCAAAAATATCGGAGAGGAGACTATAGTAGCGTTGAATCTACCAAGTGTCCAAAATTCTAAAATAATATTCAACGATTTGGTTTGGTTCTAATGGGGGTCGGTTTTTCTTTTCTAGGAAGAACCCCCTTCATTTTTTTTTACTTAAATCGTTTTCAACTTATCTAAAAATATTACCAGTTAATTAAAGGATAAAGGGTAATACAAAAGCCATCAGAAATGATGGCTTTTACAATTTTTACTATTTATTTTTTGCTCCTGGAGGATTATGTAGTCTTATGAAATTGCTGTACAAGGTAGCTAGATGTGTAAATGTTCCAGCTCCTTCGCTTATACTATGCGATCTATTGGGATAGGCCATAAAACTGAATTGCTTATTGTGCTTTACCAGCTCATTTATCAAAAACTCAGCATTGCTATAATGCACATTATCATCACCTGTTCCATGTATATACAAGAGATTACCTTTAAGGTCTTTAGCATAAGTAGCTGGAGAACCATTTACAAAATCTATCTTGTTTTCTTGTGGGATGCCCATATATCGCTCTTGGTAGATGTTGTCGTAAAATAACTGATTGGCAACAGCCGCAATAGCTACACCTGTTTGAAATATTTCTGGGTATCTAAAAAGTAAGTTTAAAGTAGAAGAACCTCCGCCACTCCAACCCCATACTGCGGCACGGCTCTTATCGAAATAAGATTTCTCTAAAATTTTTTTAGCTCCTT
>JBBRHK010000178.1:0-6488 GCA_038222815.1 Chitinophagales bacterium | reverse complement strand
GCGAAAAATACTTACCTGCATTGGATGGAAAATATCAAAGATTGGTGCATTAGTCGGCAGCTTTGGTGGGGACAACAAATACCTGCTTGGTATGATAACGAAGGAAAAGTGTATGTAGCAGAAACGCTAGAAGCCTTGCACAGTAAGCATCCTGAGCTTGCAGGCAAAGAACTTACACAAGACGAAGATTGCCTAGATACTTGGTTTTCTTCTTGGCTATGGCCAATGGAAGTTTTTAAAGGTGTAAGCAATCCTGGCAATGCAGAGTTGGATTATTACTATCCTACTTCTACCCTAGTTACGGGGCAAGATATTATTTTCTTTTGGGTAGCTCGTATGATTATGGCAGGTTATGATGTGGAAAATAAACAGCCATTTAAGGATGTATATTTTACCGGAATGGTAAGGGATAAGCAAGGTAGAAAAATGAGTAAGCAGCTCGGAAACTCACCCGATTTACTTGGCCTCATAGACCAGTATGGAGCAGATGCGGTACGTTTTGGAATATTGATTGCTTCGCCGGCTGGTAACGATATTTTATTTGATGAAAGTGCACTAGAACAGGGTAGAAATTTCAACAATAAAATGTGGAATGCACTGAAGCTTTTAAAGATGTGGGAAGAGCGAAAAGATGAAGAGATAAAAGAAGATGCTTCTACAACATTTGCCATTGAATGGTTTGCAGCAAGACTTGCACAGGTGAAGATCGAGGTGGCAGAAATGATAAAGCAATACAAACTAAGTGAGGCTTTGAAAGTCATTTACTCACTTGTGTGGAGCGACTATTGCAGCTGGTATCTAGAATGGGTGAAGCCTGCGCAAGATGCACCAATAGCGGCAAGTACATACAATAGCAGTCAGCAGTTTTTACAAGAGCTGCTGCAATTATTACATCCGTTTATGCCATTTGTTACTGAGGAAATAAATGCTGCTCTAAATCTTGCCGGTGGAGATTTGTGTGTGATGCAATTTGGCCAAGTTGCTACTGTAAATATGCAAAGACTCGAAGAGGGAACATTGTTACAGAATGCTATTACTACCATAAGAGATGTGCGTAACAAGCAACAAATAAAACCAAAAGATAAAATAGAATTATACGTGCAAACGGATAACGAAAATATTTATAAATCGGTACAGAACATTTTAGAAAAGCAAGGAAACATTGAACAGTTATCATTTGTGAATGCTGCCGTAGATGGCGCATTTACTGCTATTGCTGGGAAAGACAGCTATTTCATCAAAGGTGGTGGCGAGGTAAATGTGGCTATGCAAAAAGATACGATGGAAAAGGAAGCTGCACACCTTGTAAGTTTCCTTGCTAGCATCAGTAAAAAACTCAGTAACGAAAAATTTGTTGCTAATGCGAAACCAGAAGTCTTAGCGCTTGAGCAAAAGAAACAAGCAGATGCGGAAGAAAAATTGACGTTGATAAGAGAAAGCCTAACTAGGCTACAATAGGTTTAAAGCTTGTTAATTCTGAATGTATTGTAAAATTTCTTCAATAGATTCGTTGTTGAAAAAAACTAGATATGAAAATAATTGTTTCTCTTTTTGTTGTGTGCCTTACACTCCTTGGTTCTGTAAATGTCTTTGCGCAAACGAAGCCAACGAAATTTGTAAAGTATACGCCGCCTAAATTATTTACAACAATTGGTGTATTGAAGGATTCGGCTAAAGCGCCAATGGCACAAGCAAAAGCGATACTTGGACAAAAGCTTATCATTAAAGATGCAAAAGGAAGTACTAATTATACCATACAGTCTTACCAATTTATTTATACCAAAAGAACGGTAAGCGAAGATGAAAACGGCAATGCAATTGCAAGTAAAAGCATCGTAGCGAAGCAATTCTACAACGGTGACCCTCTACCTGTCTCTCTGGTAACTACTATGAGAGAGCAAATGCTCGAAGGCGAAGAACTTTACTTTTTTGACATCATTGTCAAAGATGACAAAGGCAGGATCATGTTTGCACCTACTTTGAAGATATTTATAGGTAAGTAGCACTTACTTTTAATTCAAACTCTTATGACTGGAATAAAGGAGGCAACCATAAATGATGTGCAGCTATTAGGTGCGCTTGCGCATCAGATCTGGCCTAAAGTGTACGGCTATATGATTTCTGAAGAGCAGATAAATTATATGCTAACCCTTATCTACTCAGAAGATGCTCTCGTAAAGCAAATACAGAACGGACAACGTTTTGCCATCTACTACGACAATGATGTTCCATTAGGCTTTACAGGTTTTGGAATGGAGCCAAATGAACCTGTTTTTAAATTACACAAACTCTACCTCGACCCTAGCCTGCAAGGAAAAGGAATTGGACTACTTCTACTAAACTATGTTATTGCAAAAGCAAAAGATGCTGAATCAAATACCCTACGACTCAATGTAAATAAGTATAATAAGACTTTGAGTTTTTATAAAAAATATGGATTTGAAATAGTGGAGGAGGTTGTTGTAGATATTGGAGGAGGATTTGTGATGGATGATTATGTAATGGAGAGGGGGTTGTGAGTGGTGAGTCCCGATAGCTATCGGGAGTGGTGAGTTTTTTTAAATTTGAAGGGTTAGCTAGAGTTTAGAAGTCCCTCAAAATTTATGTCGAAAACTGTTGACAGGAAAATAGACTATTACTCTTCAAACAATTCATCTACAAAGATATCATCTATTAAAAATTTATCGTCGCCATTTTTGTGCATTTTCTTAAAAGCTTTTTCCCAATTTTTCCGTGGTTCGAGTATGGGCTTTAAAATCATATAATTTTCTTCTAGCGTCAATTCAACTTTATCAACAATACTATATTTATCTAGGATTGCTTTAGGTAAAATGAGGGCTTTTGAGTTGCCGATTTTTATTAATGATAGTTCCATTGTTCAATTATTTTATGCTCCAAAAAGGAGGCTAAAAAACTGAGGCTAAATCTATAACCAACTTGAGATAAAGAAACTTCATCGTTTGGAAAATTCCAAAAATTCTTTATGCACAGGAAATTTACCAACTAGTGAATCTATCTCCAAATTGCTGATAGTGTCACGCAAATTTTCTCTCAATATTGCCCAATCAAAAAACACTTCCTGAAACTTTTCCTTTTCCAATTTTGCACTATCAAGAATACCAGATAATTTAATGACCATTTTTGAATAGACACTATCACGCTGCAAACTGTTTTTCTTTGAAGCGAATTCTAAAGCAATTGTATTCTTAGTAAAAAGCTCTTTCTTATATGGGTATGAAAAAGCAGATTTATCTGAAGAATCAATATAATTCCTTGCTTCAGAAAATCGTCCTAAAGAGAGCAGCGCTCTAAACTTCAAATCCGTTACTAACGGTTGGCTTGCCCCACAATCCCTACATTGATTTAGAATTCTCAATGCAGAATCCAATAGTCCAGGATTATCTAAGTTTCTATTTGTTAGACTTATTGCATCCCTTAGGTTTTCTAAACAACTAAATTTATTTCGGTCGGTAGGCTTGCAGGAACAAAAAATACCAATTGAAAAAAGTATTCCAATTAAAAATTTCAAACTTTTCATTCCCTTTAAATTTCCTCTTAAGCATCCCCTATTTCACTAAAAAAACTAAGTGCCTTCTTTCCCCCTACTCCTTCTCCCCCACAACCCCAATCACATTCAACCCCTTATCCCTAATCATCTTATTGATCTCTACCAAGTCAGTTGTTTTTATCTTATTCAACTTGGCTAGTTCTGCATCTATCTTTACGGATAGCTCGGAGTAAGCATCTTTTACTTGCTTGGCTGGTGCTGCGTTTCCGCTGGCGGCAAAGTCGTATAGTCCGCTGAGTTTATCATCTAACCTAATAGGAAAGTTAAGAACGTCTTGACCGCTCTTGGCTTTCGTTTGATGCAGGGCTTCTTCGATAGCAGTCATTTGCTTATTAATAGTATCTGCCTTTGCCTTGACGTCTTTTGGATAATCTTTTCCTTGTAAAGTAGCGAAGGCATTGAGCTGACTGCGGATGCTATTAATATTTTTTATAGCTTTTTGTATCTCGTTAAATTTGTCCTTTACTGTGATTAAGAAATTAAATTGGTCTTCATAATCTTGTTGCGTAAGCTTGTAAGTAGGATTAGCTTTTATCTCAAAATTATTTTCTACAGAGTCTTTACCTACTTTTATTTTGTAAGAATAATTTCCTGGAGCGGCAGGCGTAGCGCCTACTGTACCGTGCCATAAAATTTGTCCGTCTACTTTATCTCCACCAGGATAATTCATATCCCACACAAATTGGTTGATACCTGCTTCTAATTCTAATTTATCTTTTTTATCCTTGGCATCTGTAGCAAATTTTTTGATGCTCTTCTTATTCTTATCAAAGATTTCGATACTAGCTTTTGTAGAGTCTGCTACATTTTTGGCTACATAATTTATAACCACTCCGGTAGCTGGATTCATACCTGCATTTTTTGGATTTTCTATTTGATACCCTTCGTATTTATAAGTTGGGTAATTATTGAAAGCAAACAGATTCTTATTTGCTGGCACTGATTTCATTTGTTGTATAACGCTCAAATCATCAAGCACCCAAAACGAACGCCCTTGCGTAGCCACAATTAAATCGTTTTCTTTTATTGTTAAATCTGTGATAGAAACCATTGGTAAATTCAATTGAAAAGTTTGCCAATTAGCCCCATCATCATAACTAATGTACATTCCGTATTCTGTACCAGCATACAATAAGCCTGGAACTTTTTTATCTGCCCTTATGGCTCTTGCAAAATGATTGGCCGCAATACCGTTGGTGATTTTAGTCCAAGTTTTTCCGTAGTCGGTAGTCTTGAAAATATAAGGAGTAAAGTCATCACTCTTGTATTTCGTTCCTACAAAATAGGCTTTGCCGTTTACGAATGGATCTACTTCTACGCAGTTCCACATCATCCATTTACCAGCTGCAGGCGGTGTTACGTTTTCCCAATTTCCTCCCCCATTTTTACTCACTTGTATTAAGCCATCATCTGTTCCTACCCAAAGTAAATCCTTTTCTCTTGGCGATTCTGCCAAGGTAAAGATTGTGCAATACACTTCAACACCTGTATTATCTTTTGTAATTAAACCTCCACTGCTGCGTTGTCTTTCTTTATCGTTGGTAGTCAAGTCGCCTCCGAGTGCCGTCCAGCTTGCACCTTCATTCTCTGTTACAAATAAATGATTACCACCTGCATATAATCTCTTTGGATTATGCGGAGAAAAAATGACAGGAAAATTCCACTGAAAACGATACTTCGCTACATCTATTCCACCACCCAATGGATCATCGGGCCATACACTCACCGCTCTATTCTCTCCAGTTTTATGATCTAGCCTTGATAAATAGCCACTGTAATTTCCACCATAAACCACATCAGGATTTAAAGGATCTGCCACCACATAACCACTCTCTGCCCCTGCGGTAGATTGCCAATCGTCTTGTGTTATTTGTCCGCCATTACTCCTCGATAAAATTCTTACGGTAGAATTATCTTGCTGAGCACCGAGGATACGATAAGGATAATGATTATCTGTACTTACTCTATAAAATTGCCCCGTAGGTTGATTCATATAAGTACTCCAATTATCTCCACCATCAAAACTTATTTGTGCGCCGCCATCATCTGCAACAATCATTCTTTTACCGTCTTTAGGATCTATCCATAAGTCGTGGTGATCGCCGTGTGGTGTGCGAATACCACTAAATGTTTTTCCCCCATTCGTGCTCTTTAAGAAATTTACATTGAGTGCATATACGTCATTGTCATTTTTGGGATCCAAATAAATTCTGGAATAATACCAAGCTCTTTGTCTAATATTATTATCGCTACTTTGTAATTCCCAAGTCTTACCTGCATCATTACTTACAAATAAACCACCATCCTTATTTTCCATAATGGCGTACACTTTATCCGTATTAGTATTGGCTACCGCAATACCTACAATACCCCAAGTACCTTTTGGCAAACCTTTGTTTGCCGTAATATTTTTCCAAGTATCACCGCCATCTTCACTCTTGTACAAGCCACTTCCTGCGCCACCGCTCTCCATACTGAAAGGCGTGCGTAGCATCTGCCACATCCCTGCATAGAATACATTAGGGTTGCCCGGTTCCATTACTATTTCACTACAGCCTGTTTTATCATCTACATACAATACCTTCTTCCAATTCTTTCCTCCATCTGTAGTTTTAAAAACGCCACGCTCTGCATTGGCGCCAAATAAATGTCCCATTGCTGCTACCCAAACGATATCAGGATTTTTTGGGTGAATGATGATTCTAAAAATATGACGAGAATCTTTTAACCCAAGATTTCTCCAAGTTTTCCCAGCATCATCACTACGCCACATTCCAAATCCTTCTGCAACATTTCCACGAAGTGTGGCTTCTCCTTCGCCTACATACAAGATGGTATGATCACTAGGTGCCACTGAAACTGCGCCGATACTACCACCAAAATACTTATCAGTAATATTTTTCCAATTGCTACCGCCGTC
>JBBRHK010000177.1:0-6491 GCA_038222815.1 Chitinophagales bacterium | reverse complement strand
TTAGGCAAGAAGAGCTTGGGGAAAAACATCCTGACTATGCAGAAGTGCTTAGTAATCTCGCTGCTTTGTATGAAGATATGGGTTTATACAAGCAAGCTGAAACGCTTCTTTTACAAGCAACTGAAATCGACAAATTCTTGTTTGGAGAAAATCATAAAGACTATGCTTCTGATATTAGCAATCTGGCTAGTTTATACAGTAATATGAAACAATTTGAAAAAGCTGAAGCACTACTTCTTCAAGCAAAAGATATTAGAAAAAAACTATTTGGGGAACAACATTTTGATTATGCCATTAGTCTAAATAATCTTGGAGAATTATATAGAGAAACCAGTCAGTTTGATAAAGCCGAACCGCTATACAAACAAGCAAATGAAATTTGGAAAAATACATTAGGAGAAAATCATCTTACCTATTCTAATGGACTAAACAATCTGGCTGCTTTGTATATGATTCTAGGGCAATATAAAAAGGCTGAGCCCTTATTACTGCATTTCAGCAAAGTAATTATGCAGAATATGCTTAGTAGTTTTTCAATTCTTTCAGAAAAAGAAAAGGAGAATTATTTAGCACGCAATATCGCTTTGAATGAATTGAATAATAGCTTTCTGTATGATTATAAAATTAATTCACGTGCCATAGCACGAAACAACTTTGACCTACAACTTATTTTTAAATCACTTACACTTACTGAAACTAGAAATACAATAAAGGCTGTACAGAAGGGTGGTGATAGCGCAGTAAAACAAATACTTAAAAGTTGGCAAACTAATAAAAGTATCTTAGCTAAGCAATATGCACTGCCTTATAATGAACGCCGAATTGACTTGTCTAGTTTAGAGCAGCAAACAGAGAAATTAGAAACTGAACTTAGTCGCAAATCTGCTATTTTTAGTAATCAGCAATCGGCCATTCGAATTTCCACAAAAGATGTTCAAAAAAACTTATTTCAAAATGAAGTCGCTATAGAATTTGTACGGTTCCGCCTTTTTGATAAAAAGTGGACCGACAGTATAATGTATGCCGCATACATACTTCATAAAAACGATTCTGTGCCAATATTTGTTGCACTGTGTGAAGAAAAGCAATTAGGAAAATATTTTTCATCTACTGCAGGCTCATCCAACGTTAAAGCTATTTACCGTACAGATGCGTTAGATGAAAATGACAAACAATCTATCTCTGGTGATAGTTTGTATGCATTAATGTGGAAACCATTAATGCCCTATTTAAAAGGCGTAAATAAGATTAATTACTCACCTGCTGGGCTTTTATATAGAATTGCATTTAATGCTTTGCCAACAGGAGATAGCAGTTTGCTAATGGATAAGTTTGAGCTGAACCAGTATACAAGTACAAGACAATTGGCTATTCCTGCAGAAAAAAAATACAACAAAAATTCAATAGCGATATTTGGCAATTGTCTTTTTAGTATGGATAGTGTTGCCATAGTGAAAAATATTCCAGCAGATGAAAATGCTAATACGCTCATCACGGCATCAAAAGAAAAAGGCAATAATACAGGAGGATGGAAGCCTTTAGAAGGGACTGCGAATGAAATTAAATCCATTTCATCATTATTCGTCAATAATAAATTTAGTACAAATTCTTTCGAGCAGGAAACTGCCACAGAAGAAGAATTCAAATCTTTGAGCGGTCGCTCTCCCAGTATAATTCACCTGGCAACCCATGGCTTCTTTTTACAAGATCCGGTGAAAAAGAAGCAGCAAGGATTTGCAGTAGATACTCGGAATGCATTCACGCTAGCAGATGATCCTTTGTTAAGGAGCGGTATAGTTTTGTCTGGGGCAAATAGGGTATGGCGAGGTTTGACTCCCATTCCAGGTAGAGAAGATGGTATAGTTACTGCCTACGAAATCGCTCAGATGGACCTCAGTAATACGGACCTCGTGGTGCTAAGCGCCTGCGAAACGGCGCTAGGTGATATAAAAGGAAGCGAAGGTGTTTTTGGATTACAACGAGCATTTAAGTTAGCAGGAGTAAAAAATATGTTGCTTAGCTTATGGAAAGTGCCAGATGCAGAGACTGCAGAGCTAATGAAAATATTCTATAATTATTATCTGTCGGGAAAGACAGCAAGAGAGTCTCTTGCTGCAGCACAAAAAGAAATGCGTAAAAAGTATTCGCCATTTTACTGGGCAGCATTTGTATTAATTGAATAGAGAAATTAGCTAAACAGTTGCTCCCGATGTTGGTACACCTATAAAATTTAATACTTTTATTAATTCAAAAAAGAGAGGTTCATTCTTTCTGAAAGATCAGGATAGGGTGCCCCAAAATAAACAATTACTATTTCCCTACTTTCTCAATTGGTCTAAATCGTAATGCACTCCAAGTGTCATCTATTGAAATGGCAGAAACGGTTGTAATATTAAATTCCTCGCCTGTTATAGGGATGATTTCAAGACTAATATTTGTTTTTATTTTTGATGTTCCTTTTGCATTTGCAAACATCGAAATGCAGTTGATACTTTTAGATTTTAACTCTTCAAAAAATACCCGCAAATGGGTATGTCAAATTCAATCTTTTAATATATTTTCATAAAAATTATCCAGATGAAAAAATTGATTTCTATTCTTTTTGTTTTGCCTGCATTTGCAGTTTTTGGTCAGACACGAGTTGCGCCAACTCCTAGTTGCGAGGTTTGTCTTAGCGATAAGCCAAACTCGATTTCTCAAATGAAAGATGTAAAAGTGACTGATACATATCGCCTGTCATTACAGAATCTTATGGAGCGCTACGGCATTAATGTTGCAGCCTGCAATAAAACAACATTTGCTGGCAGCCAAGCGCTTACTAATGGGGCATTAGCTCAAATGATGAGCAGCTGCCTCGGAGTTATCAATGAATTGAAAAAATATTCAATAGTTGATAAGACCAATGCCGAAAAAATAGCAATAGAGGCAAAAGTAAAATTATCAGGTTTTGATGTGTATAAGCATAAGTACACAGCCATCGCCAAGGTTAAGGATCTTAAAGTAAGTGATTGCTATTATTCTGATGTAAAAGCTTTGTTAGAAGTTTATAAAGTTGATATAACCGATAAAACCGGATTGCTTCAAGCCGGTAAACCAGCAAATGGTAAAAATGTAGGCATTTTACTAAAGCAGGTTTTTGGTTTGAAAAACATAGACCTATCAAAATTTACTAATCCAACAATTACAAAAAGCGAATTTGTAATGGTACTAAGCGATGCCCTGGATGAATATAATGAGATGCTCGGTGCAGCAGTCGGTTATTAAATAGAAGGAGCGCTAAGTCTAAAGAGGGCTTTTATAAGTGTGCGCCAATGCTAAATAAGCCACTGTTGCTTGCAGAGAATTTTATAAAGTATTAGTAGGTTAAGAAAATAAAAATTCGCAACGGGTAATTAGTTATATAAATAGTAAAGAAGAAAGGATAGGAATTCTGTTTTACCACTCTTAGGGAATTTATTAAAATGTAAAATTGTTGCTACATAATATTTCAGCCACAAACTGTGTCTGATAATAAACTATGCTTGAAGAAGACAAAGCCCAACCCTAGTCTAGAAAATATTTTTGTTAGCTTCTGCCCTTTGTATCATTGCTTTTTCTTTCTAATAGCAAGTATTGATCACTCAATTCTCCTGCCCTTTTTTAAGAAATCTATTACAGGCTTTAGGCTTTCAGCCGAACTTTCTTCCATCGGAGTATGACCTGAATTACCCAATATGACCAAAGTGTCGTTTGGTAAATTCGTCTGAAATTTATAAGCATATTCCAACGGGATTAATAAATCATTTGCTCCCCAAAGTATGAGTGTAGGTTGTTGAATTTTGCTAATATTCAGATAGGCACTAGAGTCCGCAGTAGAATTTAATCTGTCCACAAGAGCCTGACGATTACCCTTTCTTAAAGTGAGCTCAAAATACCTATCTACTAAAGCATCCGTTACTTTCGACTTATCAAAAAATACATTTTCTACACTGGCCCTCACTAGAGAACGTGGCGTGATATAGGTGAGTAAATTTCTTACCACAGGGATGCGAGCCATTCTGAAGACTATGGGTGTACTCTTCGAATGTAGAGGATAGCCCGCAGCATCAATAAGTATTAATTTTGTAACCATATTCGGTTGCTGCAGGGTAAAGTTCCAGGCTATCTGCCCACCTAGTGAATTTCCTGCCAGTACACATTGTTTAATCTTTAAAGCGGTTAAAAAATCTTTTAAAAATGCAGTATAATTAGCTATAGAGTAATTGCGGTCGGGGAACGGACCTGTTAAGCCGTAGGCCGGAAGGTCCATTCTAATTACCCGATTAGATTTCTTTAAACTATCGGTCCAGACATCAAAGGTGTGTAAGCTGGCTGCTGTGCCATGTATGAGTACGATTGGTAAAGAGTCTTCCTTGTTTCCCTCGTCACGATAATGAACATCCATCCCATTTACTGTAATGAATGAAGAAGCTGCCGTAGTGTATTTTACTTTTAAATCTTCTAATGGAATATCTCTGTGGCCAAATATTAGAACGACCCCTGTTACAATCAGGATAACGAAGATTAAAATAATCTTCAGAATTTTAAGAAAGTATTTCATCGGTTTATTTCATTTAATTTTTTATGTTATACAACGTTGTATTTTCAATGTATGCTATCTTCTAATTATAAACCTAAGCTAATTTATTTTTTATTGTCAAAAGGTATTCTCATCAATCGAAAACAAGTGCTACTAAATGTCTTTTTTTAAAAAATTAAAGTTGCTCAAGTTATATCTGGATTTTTATATCAAGTTTTATGTACTGATTCTTTTCATTGTAAGGGCTATTATTTTATTATAGTAGTTTTTCAACAAAACTTTATATTTGATAAAATGATTTAAGTATGAAAACAATCTTAATCTTTCTCTTTTTATCTTTTAGTATGATTGCAAACAGCCAAATAAATGTAAGCTTCCCGAGCTCTGGAAAATTGGATGGTAGACTTATTCTAATGTTTGCTAACAATGCTGACAAAGAACCTAGAATGCAAATTACAGATGGACACGAAACTCAAATTGCGTTCGCTTTAGATTTAGATAATTGGGATTCAAAAACGTCCAAATCTCTCGAAACAAAAGACCTCACAGGTTATCCAATCAATACTATAAAGGAAATTCCAAATGGAACGTATTATGTGCAAGTGCTACTACATAAATATGAAACGTTCCATTTGAAAAATGGTAAGACGGTAAAACTACCAATGGATAGGGGTGAAGGACAGCAATGGAACCTGGCTCCGGGAAATATTTATTCAAAACCAATGAAGCTCGTGGTTGATAATAAAAAGCCTTTAACTATTTCGGTAAAATTAGACCAAACCATTCCTCCGATAAAAGAGCCAGAAGATACGAAGTACATTAAGCACATAAAAATTCAAAGTAAATTACTCACAGAGTTTTGGGGAAGGCCAATGTTTGTAGGCGCACACATTTTGCTGCCTGAAGGTTTTGATACACATCCTGATGTAAAATATCCATTGGCGATTTTTCACGGCCATTTTCCTGATGACTTTGGCGGTTTCCGTACAACGCCTCCAGATGAAAACTTGCCCAATGATTACAATGCCCGTTTTGGAATTTATGGATACGAGAAAATTGTACAGCAAGAAGCTTATGATTTTTATAAAATGTGGACTGGGCCAGATTTTCCTAGAGTCTTGGCTATAGAAATACAACACGCTTGCCCGTATTATGACGATTCTTATGCTGTAAACTCAGAGAACATTGGCCCGTATGGTGATGCGCTCACCTATGAGCTCATACCAGAAATAGAAAAGCAATTTAGAGGAATAGGGAAAGGCTGGGCAAGATTTACTTATGGCGGCAGCACAGGAGGATGGGAGGCGTTAGCCGTTCAAGTAAAATATCCTACAGAGTATAATGGATGTTTTGCTGCTTGCCCGGATCCGATAGATTTTAGAGCTTACACTACCGTAAATATTTATGAGGATAAGAATGCTTTTTTCTACGAAAGTGATTTCAAGAAAACGCTGAGACCTGCTCATAGAAATTATCTTGGTCAAATTTCTACCACTATTTTTGATTCTAATAAAAGAGAAATGTTGCTGGGTTCAAAATCTCGTAGCGGACAACAATGGGATATTTGGGAAGCTGTTTTTTCACCAAATGGGGCAGACGGATACCCTAAGCCAATTTGGGATAAGAAAACCGGTATTATAGATAAATCTGTGGCCGAATATTGGAAAGAAAACTTTGATCTTACCTATATCTTAAAAAGAGATTGGGCTAAAAATGGCGAAAACTGGAAAGGCAAAATCAGAATTTATTGTGGCGATATGGATAATTATTATTTGAATAACGCAGTATATCTTGCAGAAGGGGTTTTAAAATCCCTTGAAGGCCCAACCTATGACGGTTTTGTAGATTATGGAGACAGAGCAGAACATTGCTGGAATGGTGACCATACACAACCCAACTACATTAGCCGACTTCGCTACAATAGAATGTTTAT
>JBBRHK010000176.1:0-6496 GCA_038222815.1 Chitinophagales bacterium | reverse complement strand
ATAAAGTGATGACAGATTTTGCTCCGGGAACAAGTTTGGTAGGATCTACTCGTAGGTCAAAATGATTCTCCATATAACCCATTTTGCCATGCATTCCTTTAGCTAGCCATTGCTCTAATCGCACGGCATCCTCGTTTAAATATTCCGCCTTCGCAATACCGCAAAATTCAAAGCCAAGAATGGAGGCAGTTTCTTTTATGAATTGAGTATTGGAGGACATTTAGATCTTAGAGTTTAGAAGTTAGATTGCAGATAGGGCAAGATAATTATTAGCTAGCGAAATTTACAGCTAGCACAAAGAAAAGCCTGTGCTTCTTAGATTGATTAAAATTGTTCTATGTAATTTACGATTGTTTGTTGTCTTCTAAATGCCGTGCCCAACGATCTAAGGTTAATCCAAACACTTTTGCCCTTCATCAGCAAATCTCCAAATCTCCAAATTAAATCCTGCCATAATCTCCTAAAACCCACTCCCATTCAGCAATACAGTCAGATTTATTTTAAATTTCTGCCATATTTACTAGTTTGGTAACTTGGACACTTATTTGCTCTGTTAAGGTAAATAACAACTAATAATATTTACAATATGAATCAAAATAATTTAACCATTAAGGCTGGGGAAATACTTAACGAGGCTAAGCAATTAGCTTTTGAAGCAAAAAATCCTACCATAGAAAACGAGCATATTCTAAAAGCTTTGCTAAAGGATGAAGATTCTCCAATAGAGTATTTACTCAAAAAAAATGGAGTGACTATTAATCTTGTGGAAAGTAAGATAGCTGAGCTTTTAGGAAAATTACCTACAACATCTGCCGACCCTGCACAGCAAATTGGGCGTGAGGCAGATGCTATGGTTAATCGGGCTACCGCTTCTCTAAAAACATTTAAAGATGAGTTTGTAACGCCAGAGCATTTTTTACTTGGGCTTGTACAAGGAAAAGATAAAGTTGCAAGCTTATTGAAGGATGCAGGTCTCACAGAAAAAGGTCTTATTACAGCCATTAAGGAATTAAGGCAAGGTGCAACAGTGCAATCTAATACCCAAGAAACACAGTTTAATGCATTGAAAAAATATGCAAAAAACTTGAATGAAATGGCGAGAGCAGGGAAGCTTGATCCAGTAATAGGAAGAGATGAAGAAATAAGAAGAACCTTACATATTTTATCTCGTCGTACTAAAAATAATCCGATACTAGTGGGAGAGCCAGGTGTGGGTAAAACCGCTATTGCAGAAGGTTTGGCTATGCGTATCATCAATGCAGATGTGCCAGAAAATTTGAAATCAAAAATCATTTTCTCTTTAGATATGGGGCAGCTAATTGCTGGCGCAAAATATAAAGGCGAGTTTGAAGAGCGTTTAAAATCTGTGGTGAAAGAAGTGCAGGATAGTGATGGAGAAATAATATTGTTTATTGACGAAATACATACTCTCGTAGGTGCAGGTGGTGGCGATGGTGCAATGGATGCCGCTAATATTTTGAAGCCTGCCCTTGCTAGAGGAGAGCTAAGGGCAATAGGTGCTACTACGTTAAATGAATACCAAAAGTTTTTTGAAAAGGATAAAGCGCTAGAGCGTCGTTTTCAAAAGGTAATTGTAGATGAGCCTTCTGTTGAAGATGCTATTTCAATTCTGCGTGGTCTTAAAGATAGGTACGAAAGTTACCACCACGTAAGGATTAAAGATGAGGCTATCATTGCTGCTGTAGAAATGAGTCATCGCTACATCAGTGATAGATTTTTACCAGATAAAGCTATTGACCTGATTGATGAAAGTGCTGCTAAGCTTAGGCTTGAGATGAATTCGATGCCTGAAGAATTAGATACGCTGAACAGGCAGATTATGCAGTTAGAGATAGAAAGAGAGGCTATAAAAAGAGAGAATGATGAAGAGAAATTAAAGCAACTAAATACGGAGATTGCCAATTTATCAGTAGAAAAAGATACTTACACAGCCAAGTGGAAGGCTGAAAAAGAGTTGGTAGAAAAAATACAAAATGCAAAGGCTGCTATTGAGGATTATAAGATTGAGGCCGATCAGGCTGAGCGGAATGGAGATTACGGAAAGGTAGCAGAGATACGCTATGGTAAGATCAAGGAGAGTGAAGAAGCCATAGTTACACTTAGTGCTGAACTTGGTACGCTTAGCGAAAAAAGATTGTTGAAAGAAGAAGTAGATGCAGAAGATATAGCTGAGGCGATTGCAAAGAGTACTGGTATTCCGGTATCAAAAATGTTGCAAAGTGAAAGAGAGAAGTTATTGCATTTAGAAGACGAATTGCATAAGCGAGTAATAGGTCAAGATGAAGCCATCGAAGCAGTGAGTGACGCCATTCGTAGAAGCAGGGCTGGGTTGCAGGATGGAAAGCGACCGATTGGCTCTTTTATTTTTCTAGGTACAACTGGTGTGGGTAAAACTGAATTGGCGAAAGCACTAGCAGGGTATCTTTTTGATGACGATGCAATGATGACAAGGATTGATATGAGTGAATATCAAGAAAAGCATTCTGTAAGTCGCCTCGTAGGTGCTCCTCCGGGTTATGTGGGGTATGATGAAGGTGGACAGCTTACAGAAGCGGTGCGTAGGAAACCATACTCCGTTGTATTATTGGATGAAATAGAGAAGGCGCATCCAGATGTGTTTAATATTTTACTGCAGGTGCTAGATGATGGCCGCCTTACTGATAATAAAGGCAGAGTGGTAGATTTTAAAAATACCGTCATTATTATGACCAGTAATATTGGTAGCCACATCATTCAAGAAAACTTTGATGGGGTAACAGAGGCAACAAAAGTTGATGTGGTAGATAAAACTAGAGATGAAGTAATTAGTCTATTGAAACAAACTATTAGACCAGAGTTGTACAATAGGATTGATGAAGTGATTATGTTCCAACCATTGATGCAGTCGGAAATGAAAGGCATCATAAAGATTCAATTAGATGAACTTACAAGGCTTGTAGCCAAGAATGGTGTGCAAATTGATTTCAGCGATTATGCTGTTGAATATCTAGCAGAAAACGGATTTGATCCTCAATACGGTGCTAGGCCTATTAAAAGGTTAATTCAGAAGCAAATTGTTAATCCGCTGAGTAAGAAGCTTTTATCTGCTGATATTGACAAATCTATACCTATTTTAGTAGATGTTTTTGACGGCACTGTAGTTTTTAGGAATAAATAATTCCAATTTGTGTAAAACTGGTTGATTAATAAGACATATAATAAAGAAAGATTAAGTTATAATTGCAAATTCTTAACAGGAAAAAAGCGGTAGAGTAGTCAAAAAACATAACTTCGGGCGAATTCGTATAGCTAATAAAACATTACGAATAAACAGTTGTTATAATTAATTAAACCAAAGGATTTTAATCGTATGGCATTCAAAAAAGAAGTTGTAGAAATAATCGAACCGAGAGATGTGTTCGTAGGTAATGTAAAGGCAGAAGTAACGCTAGAGGAATTTGGTGAGTATGAGAGTGAGGCTTGCGCTAAAGCCAATGAAATAGTAAAAAAATTATTAATAGAATATGATGGGTTAATTAGATTTAATTTCCGTCATTTTCCTTTGACTAATATTCATCAGCGTGCGCTAAAGGCAGGTGAAGCAGCGGTATCAACTGCGCAAGATGGTAAGTTTTGGGAGATGCACAATATCTTATTTGCCAACAGAAAAAACTTAGGGACCACTAGTCTAAAATTGCATAGCAAAGAAGCAGGTGTAAACAATAAAAAGTTTTTGGATGAATTGGTAAATGCAACCTACGGATGGCAGGTGCAGGGAGACTTAAAAGAAGGACTAGATCGTGGAGTGAAAGATGTTCCCACGTTTTTTGTAAATAAAGTTCGCATTGCAAAACCTACTTATGAAGAGATAAAAAGAGAAATAGAGGCAGCATTGAAGAAGGTGAAAACTAAAGGAAAATCTCCTGCTAAGGCAAAACCAGAAGTAGAAAAAGTAGAAGTTAAAGAAGCACCAGCAGCAAAAGCTGTTGTAGCAAAGAAAGATGCTCCTGCAAAAAAAGCTGCACCTGCGAAAAAAGCAGCAGTTGCAAAAGCAAAAAAATAATTCTTAAAAAATATTCTTCATAAGCCCAAGTGTTTCACTTGGGCTTTTTTATTTAACCACTCATCCATACAAAAATTAATATGTTGTATAATTGTATTTAAGTTTACTGCAATAGGAATTCAATTACTAAAATATAAATTGATTTAAAATGAAAAATGTATTTATCTGTTTTCTAATCTCCGTAATATTTTCTGCCTGTACAGGAATAAGCGGTAGCGGCAATATTGTAAAGGAGACAAGAAACGTAGGCGATTTTACAGGAATATCAGCAAGTGTTTCAACAGAAGTCGAAGTACGTATTGGTGCTACTAGCAGTGTAGTCGTAGAGGCTGATGATAATATTATTTCTGTAGTAACGACTGAAGTAGAAAACGGTATTTTAAAAATCGGATTGGAAAGTAACACAAGTACCAATAACACACATATAAAAGTAATTGTTACGGCACCCTATCTTAGTGAAATTTCAGCGTCCTCTTCTGCCGATGTCACAGTAGTAGATTTGCTGAGGTACGATGGTAATTTAAAACTCGAAGCAACATCTTCTGCAAGTATAAAGTTAAAAGTAAATACTTCTAATATTGAAGCTGAGGTATCTAGTTCTGGCTCTATAGAGATAAGTGGCAACGCAACAGCCGCTGACTTTTCAGCGAATAGCAGTGGCGATATAGAAGCTTTTAAATTAGAATGCGAAACTGTAACTGCTTCTGCGAGTAGTAGTGGAGATATTGAGGTTTATGCTCTGAAAAATTTGAAAGCAAAAGCCAGTAGCAGCGGCAGCATAACCTACAAGGGAAATGCAAATGTGGAGAAGGAAATTTCAAGTAGTGGCTCTGTGGAAAAAGAATAAATAAGTAAAATTTAATTTTAGTTTTTCAATGCTGCTTGATATTCACTCACATAATATTGCGCATAATAATGTTGTAACTGTTAGAAGCTTCTCTGGAAGTTTTGAAACTATTCCAAATAATATTATTTTCTCAGCTGGCCTGCATCCTTGGTTTTTACAAAGTGATACCGCTTTGCAGCAACTTAGTGAATTGGAAAATTTATTGTACAATGAAAAAATGATTGCAATAGGTGAGTGTGGATTAGATAAAGCCTGCACAACAGATTTTGATTTGCAAAAGGAAATATTTAAAGCGCAAATTAAATTCGCTAAAAGTTTTCAAAAGCCACTAATAATTCACTGTGTAAGGGCGTTTGATGAAGTGATACAGTTGCTAGAACACGAAGAATGTACTCAGCCAGTTATCTTCCACGGCTTTAATAAAAGTATTGAATTGGCGAAGATATTGATTGCTAAGAACTATTTCTTATCGTTTGGAAAAGATTTGTTGAAGCCAAGAATAGCTGCAGTTTTTCAATCTATACCAGCAGATAAATTTTTGTTAGAAACTGATAATGCTGATATTTCGATTGAAGAAATATATAATACAGCAGCTGGGTTGCGCAATCTAACTTTGAGTGAATTAGAAAAGCAAGTTTTTAAAAATGTAAAAAAAATCTTTTCGAATAATTCGTCTTTACTAGAAAAGCTATCAGTATAAAATCAAAGTCATTATGCAAGATATTTCTTGGCTTTCCCGCACCAGTCTGCTCATAGGTGAATCTGCCGTACATACATTTACAAAGAAGCATGTAATGGTGGTAGGTATGGGAGGCGTAGGCTCTTTTGCCGCAGAGTTTATCGCTAGGGCTGGTGTAGGCAAAATGACTATTATAGATGGAGACGTCATAGAGCCAAGTAATAGAAATAGACAGTTACCTGCATTAGCGACTAATCACGGGGTATATAAAGTGCAAGTAATGGCGGAAAGATTAAAGGCCATTAATCCAGAATTAGAACTCACGGTGGTTCAACAATTTATCACTCCAGAAATGGTTAACGAATTACTAGACACTAAGCCAGATTTTATTATAGAAGCAATCGACAGCGTGACACCAAAACTAACTTTTATGCGCCTTGCTTTTGAAAGTAAGATTCCTTTAGTAAGTAGTATGGGTGCAGGTGGCAGGCTAGATCCTACGCAACTCAAAGTAGTAGATATCTCTAAAACATATAATTGCCCATTTGCGCAGCAAATACGAAAAATGCTAAAGCCGCTAGGCATTAGAAAAGGAATTGAAGTTGTATTTAGTCCAGAAATTCCTCCCAAGGAAAGTATGATAATGACTGATGGCACTAACTATAAGAAGTCTGCCTATGGCACTATTTCTTATATGCCTGCAACTTTTGGAGCTGTGGTTGCCTCAGTGGCTATACGACATCTACTTGGTCAGCCCGCTTAAATATAGGTTTAGTCGGTTGGAGTATCCCTCAAGCCTTATTCTCTAAAAAAATTGATATTGATTGTCAAGCTTTAAGGAAAATATTTTTAATTGTTATGCGTTAATTATATAAAGCTATTCAAAATCTGCTTAAATTTAGAAAGC
>JBBRHK010000175.1:0-6509 GCA_038222815.1 Chitinophagales bacterium | reverse complement strand
AGTGGGTCTTCCAAATAATGAATGGTTGGAGCTAAGAAATACAACAGCCTTCGATATTAATTTACAAGATTGGAAACTTGGCAAATCCACAGGTTTGAGTGGTGCAATGCCAAATTATATTTTAAAGAAAGATAGTTTTGTCATTGTATGTACTGGCAGTGCGGTGGCGGCAATGTCAGCTTTTGGCCCCACCATTTCTGTTACAAGTTTTCCTTCTTTAAATAATGACGAAGACCTTATTTACTTGCTTAGTAAAGAAGGAAGAAATATTCACGCAGTAAATTACAGCAGCAATTGGTACCAAAATGAACTTAAAAAAGATGGAGGTTGGTCATTAGAAATGATAGATACTAAAAATCCTTGTACAGGTATGAGTAACTGGCGAGCAAGTGTGGATCCAAAGGGCGGTACTCCCGGCAAGAAAAATAGTATTGATGGTATAAATGCCGATGCTACTGCGCCAAAATTAGTAAGAGCATTTGCTTCTACCTCTACAAGCATCACTTTATTCTTTGACGAAAACACAGATAGTACTTCAAGTGCTTTAGCCGCTAATTACATTATAAGTAATGGAATTGGCACACCCGTTTCAGCTGTAGCCAATGCGCCATTATTTAATTCAGTGACCTTAACGCTGGCTTCGCCTTTATTAGCAAATACTGTCTATACCGTTACTGTCACAGGAGTAAAAGATTGTAGAGGAAATACCATTTCATCTAGTGCTAATACGGCCTTAGTAGGAAGCTTTGGCAATCTGCTTCCTTTTGACGTAGTGGTAAATGAAATTTTATTTAATCCAAAATCTGGTGAAGAAGATTATGTAGAGTTATACAATCGAAGTAACAAAATCATCAACTTAAAAAATACTTATTTGGCTAATAGAAATACAGCCAATGCTGTATCCAGTATTACTCAGATTAGTGCTACAGACTATGCTTTTTTCCCTGGAGATTATTTTGTAATTACAAAAAGTAAATCATCTGTTCTCAATAACTATGTAGCAGAAAAGCCGCAGAATATTATTGAAGTAAGTAGCACACCATCCTATAATGATGATAAGAGTAATGTAATTGTACTTAATGAGCAAGGCAATATTATAGATGAAATTGCTTACACAGATAAGTGGCACTTTGCGCTGATATCCAATAAAGAAGGCGTGGCGCTAGAAAGAATAAATGTAAATGACACTTCTACAAATACAGCTACCCAAAAAGATAATTGGCATAGCGCCGCTAGCAGCGTAGGTTTTGGTACGCCTACGTACAAAAATTCGCAAGCTGGTAGTAATACTGGAGTACAAGGAGAAATAAGTGTAACTCCAGAAATCATTAGCCCCGATAATGATGGCTTTGATGATTTTGCCACTATCAATTATAGTTTTCCTACGCCTGGCTATGTAGCTAATATTACAATTTTTGATGCGCAAGGAAGACCAGTAAGGTATCTGCAACGCAATGCCCTCAATGGCTTAAAAGGTTTTTATCGCTGGGATGGACTTGGAGAAAAAAATGTGAAACTTCCTGTTGGCATTTATATCATTTTTGTAGAAGTATTTAATCTCGAAGGAAAGACTAAACAATTTAAGAAAACGATTGTTTTGGCGAGAAGAGGAGGTTAAGACTTTTTAGAAATAATATTATTACAGGCTAATAGTTTACTTACTAGTCTCAAGAGATTCAATTGCTTCTCGATTTACCGAGGAAAATCTCCTGCACTCGCTTGTGTAAGGATTTTTGCCGCTTATAGCAATTCGACAGTAAAAGGGTTGTCTATTATAGAAATTTGCATTTCACATTTTAAAGATTAAAACAATGGGATTAATTATTATTGGCATCATATTATTGATAGTTGCCGCCACAGTATTGGCGAGCAACCCACAGCTAAAGAAGCTGTCTGGGCCGGGCAAAATTCTTGGAATAGTACTTATTGTGATAGGCGCACTTAGTAGCAGCGTAGTACAAATAGATGCAGGAGAAATAGGCATCAAAAAACTTTTTGGTAACATACAATCGGATGTACTAGGAAGTGGATTGCACCTCGTAAACCCTTTACTAGAGATCATTCCTGTAGATATTAAAACGCAAAACTACACGATGAGTGGTGTTAATGATGAAGGAAACAAAGGCGGGGATGACGCCATTAGGGTACTTACCAGTGATGGGCTAGAGGAAACGATTGACTTGACAGTATTGTATAGAGTAGTAGGTAGCGATGCGCCAAGACTTTACAGAGAAACGGGTGGTGACTTTAGAGATAAGGTTGTACGTGCACTTACAAGAACTAGGATAAGAGACAACGCTGTTTTTTACCAAGCGGTCGATTTATTTGGCGCTAAGCGAGAAGAATTTCAACAACGCATTTTCAAAACAATAAGCGAAGACTTCAAAGCAAGAGGTCTAATGCTTGAGCAACTGCTTGTAAGAAATATTACACTTCCTGCTACAGTAAAAACAAGTATTGAAAGTAAAATAAGCGCCGAGCAAGATGCTAAGAAAATGGAATTTGTATTGCAGAAAGAACAGCAAGAAGCAGAGCGCAAGCGAGTAGAAGCACAAGGTATAGCAGATTACCAGCGCATCATTAATACTGGGCTGACAGATAACCAGCTACAGTATGAGCAAATAAAAGCTATGAAGGAATTAGCACTAAGTAATAACGCCAAGGTCATCGTAATGGGTAAAGGAAATAGCCCTATCATCTTGGATGGAAAGTAACTCGCTATTCAATTTTCAATTAAGGACGAAGTTTGCATTTGCACTTCGTCCTTTTTTATACCCGATTCTTCTTTTCTTGCCCTTGCTACTTTGTATCTTTGCACCTTCAAATAAATTTTATGGAAGAAAATACAAAAGGAATTTCAACCACTGCCATCCACAGTGGTAACCAAAGCAATGGAGAGTACGCACACCTTACCCCTATTTATGCTAGTAGCACTTATACATTCGACTCAGCGGAGCAAGGTATGCGCCGCTTTACAGGGGAAGAACAAGGATACATTTATGGTAGATGGGGAAGCCCTGGCATCACAGAAGCAGAGGAGAAAATTGCAGCATTAGAAGCACTGGGACTACAAGAAAATGGACAGCCTTTACAACTAAAGGCATTGCTACATTCTAGCGGAATGGCTGCTATTAGTACATTAATGCTGGGTACTTTAAAAACGGGAGATCATATCTTATCGCACTTTTCCTTGTATGGCGGGACGCAAGAGTTACTGAATAAAGTACTGCCTACATTAGGAATAGAAAATACAATTGCAGATTTACGAGACCTTTCACTTGCTGAGCAAGTTCTAGATGCCAACCCTACCATCAAGATGCTGTATTTAGAAACGCCGGCAAATCCTACGATACAATGTGTAGATATTGCAGCACTTACAACCCTAGCAAAAAAGAAAAACATCATTGTAGCGGTAGATAATACTTTTGCAACGCCAATGCTTCAGCAACCATTTGCCTATGGAGTAGATTATGTAATGCACTCCACCACAAAATTTTTGAATGGTCACGGTACTGCCATTGGTGGCGCACTTGTAGGAAAAGATATCGCACTAATGAATGGTCACATTACGAAAGTACATCGCCTGCTTGGTGGTAATAGCAATGCATTTGATGCGTTTTTGCTTACCCAAGGAATGAAAACTTTGGAGCTTAGGATGCACAGGCATTGTGACAATGCAATGAAAGTTGCTGAATTTTTAGATAGCCATACTGCTATAGAATATACCAATTATCTTGGCTTAAAGTCTCATCCAGATTATGAAGTAGCTCAAAAGCAAATGACTCATCCAGGAGCAATGCTAAGTTTTGAGTTAAAAGGAGGAATAGAAGCTGGTAAAAAATTTATAGACAAACTAAAGATGTGTGTAAGAGCTGTATCACTAGGCACTTGCGACACGTTGATTTCTCACCCTGCTTCTATGACCCACTTTGGTGTAGCAAAAGCAGATAGAGAGAAATATGGCATTACAGATGGACTTATAAGAATGAGCGTGGGAATAGAAAATGTGGAGGATATTTTGCAAGATTTAGAGCAAGCGCTGGGTTGAATTAAGAATTAAAAATTACGAATTACGGCACATTTTGATGTAGGGCACATTCAGTAAGCTTTTATTAGCAATCAAGTTTTATAACTAACCGTCTAAACTTCTAATCTTCTAAACTCAAATCAGCTCTACTCAACTAGGTTCCAATTTTTTGGACAAACTTACCACTCCCGATAGTTATCGGGACTACCACTCACAACTAAACTTCCGCCGTTTTGTCACTCAACACTTCGGAACACTATTTGTTTATTACATTAATCACGTTTATATTTAAGTTATGACAGGAATCTATATAGTATCTATCATCTTTATGTTTATAGGTATGGCAGTACAAGGCAGATTAAAATCCAAGTTTGCCAAGTACAGTAAAGTACCTACTGGCTCTGGCCTCAGCGGAGCAGAAATAGCAGAGAAAATGCTGCGGGATAATGGCATCTATGATGTAAAGGTTATGAGTACACCGGGTGCTTTGACCGATCATTATAATCCTGCTAACAAAACTGTAAATCTTAGTGCTGAGGTTTTTGAAGGAAGATCTGTTGCAGCTGCCGCAGTGGCTGCACACGAGTGTGGGCACGCAGTACAACACGCTACTGCATATAGTATGTTACAATTAAGAAGCAAAATTGTACCAGCAGTGCAGATAAGTAGTAAACTTTCTCAATTTATCATAATCGGTGGACTGCTATTGATAGGTGTAGGAGGTGTAGGACCCACAGTGTTACTAATCGGTATTGCACTTTTTGCAGTCACTACTTTATTTACAGTCATCACCCTACCGGTAGAGTTTGATGCGAGTAAAAGAGCACTAGCTTGGCTTGATAATGCAAGAATTACATCTACAGAAGAGCATACCCAAGCAAAAGATGCGTTAAAATGGGCAGCGCTTACTTATGTGGTGGCAGCTATTGCTTCTATTGCTATGTTGATACAATATATAGCCATTTATAACAGTAGAAGAGATTAAATTTACTTTATTAAAATCAACATTTTTTATTCGCCGCGGCGAACATTTCAATATTTATACATAAATCTAATATCAAAATAAATGAACGAATTTGAAAAATATGCCATCAAGCATAAAAACATAAACAGCAATACACTAAGCGACTACACTAAGAAAACAAACACTTTATTACAAGGTAGTTCGCCATTAACCGTAACTAACCTTACACCAAACATCATCGAAGAACGCCCAATGAACGTAGCTGTAATGGATGTGTACAGTAGACTAATGATGGATAGAATCATTTTCTTGGGCTACCCTATTAGTGATGAAGTGGCAAATATAGTAACTGCGCAGTTATTATTCTTAGAAAGTACTGACAGAACAAGAGATATACAGATGTATATCAATAGCCCAGGAGGCAGCGTGCACGCAGGTCTTGGAATGTATGATACGATGCAATTTATAACACCAGACATTGCTACAATATGTACGGGTATGGCTGCGAGTATGGGTCAGTTATTGTTGTGCGCAGGTGCAAAGGGAAAACGTACAGCATTAAAGCATAGCAGAATTATGATGCACCAACCAAGCGCTGGCGCCGGCGGACAAGCAAGCGATATTGAAATTACCGTGAATGAAATTCGTAAATTAAAATATGAGTTGTACGCCATTACCGCAGAGCATACCGGCCAAAGCATCGAAAAAGTAGAGGCAGATAGTCAAAGAGACAAATGGCTTACCGCAATAGAAGCAAAGGAATACGGAATGGTAGATGAAGTTTTATTAACCAACGTAAGGAAAGAAAAGAAGGATTAATTCTTGTCTAAATACTAAGTTCTAAAACCTAATATCTACAATCTAACATCTAAAAATCTAAATAATGTTCTACATAAAAAACGAAGAAGAAGAAAATCCAGAAATGCCCAATATGGACAACCCAATGGAGAAACTAATGGGTGGTTGGAGATTTGACAAAAAATTTATCGAGCAAAGAAAAATATTTCTTTGGGGAGCGGTAGATGACAAAACTTCAAAAGACTTAACTGATAGATTACTATATCTAGAAGCCATAGATCCGGGAAAGGAAATAACATTTTACATCAATAGTCCAGGAGGAATGGTAACCTCTGGTATGGTGGTATATGATACAATGCAAATGATAAACAGCCCTGTAAGTACCGTGTGTATGGGTATGGCAGCAAGTATGGGTAGCATTTTACTAAGTGGTGGAGAAAAAGGAAGACGCTTTATGTTTCCTAGCGGAGAAGTAATGATACACCAACCAAGCGGCGGCGGCAGAGGTACAAGTGCAGATTTAGAAATTATGGCTGTACAGGTACAAAAAACAAAATTGATGAGCGCTAAAATTCTAGCAGATAATTGTGGTCAACCTTTAGAAAAAATTCTTAAAGATTTTGATAGAGATTACTGGATGGATGTAGAGGAAAGTATCGCTTATGGGATTGTAGATGCGAAGCTGGAGAAGTTGTAAGTCGACTTTAAAATAATGCAGAC
>JBBRHK010000174.1:0-6605 GCA_038222815.1 Chitinophagales bacterium | reverse complement strand
ACCTAGGAATGCATTGGCATCTGTAATGTTTATTTTCGGTAAAATTGTAAGTGCAAATCCATCGTCTGTTCCTCCTGCAAAAGCACTTGGATCAGTAATATTTTGTTTGGGTAAAGTGGTTTGTGTAAATCCATCATCATTGCCTCCAAGAAATGCAGTGGCATCTGTAATATTTTGTTTGATTAAATTTGTAAGTGCAAATCCATCATTGCTACCTCCTAGGAAAGCAATGGCATCTGTAAGGTTTGTTTTGATTAGAGTTGTTTGAGCGAATCCATCATCTGCTCCTCCTACAAAAGCACTCGCATCAGTAATATTTGTTTTTAAAATAGTTGTTAGTCCGAATCCATCATCGTTGCCTCCTAAGAAGGCATTAGCATCTGTAATATTTGCTTTAGGTAAAATAGAATAAGTAAAACCGTGACTAATACCGCCAGCAAACTGACTCCAACCCAAAAAAGGTAAGAGGATGGATAAGCAGATTAATTGGACGATTTTGTACTTCATAACTTGATAGTACAAAGTTGTGGTTAGTATTAATACTTGGCAATACCACTTATGGGTGATTTTTTTAAGGGATAAGGAAAATTCGTCTTCAGTGAAAACCTAGAAAAATGCCGTTGAACATTGAAATATAGGAGTAAAAACTAGCAAAAGAGGTTACCCTACTTCGTTAAAGACCCACTCGATACCGCCTTACTGACATTAACTGTTAACAGCATCGTTCGGTTATCCAAAACTGTAACGCAAACTTGCTTTCCCAACATTTCTCTGGTATCTGCATCCGAAGTAAAATCTAATGAAGCAATATATGAACCAAGAGAGAAGTCTTTCCCTAAACTTTTCTCTACAATATAGAGCCTTGGATTGTTACTTAAATAGAAAATAGTTATTTCAGATCTCAAAGAATAATCTTTCCCGAAAAAGACAGCAAGTGCATACATTGGACATAAAGAGTATTACATTTGAGAGATTGACTGAATGCTAAAAACGAAAAGCAATCAATAACTTAATCTAATAAAATTATATTTATGAATACTGCTCGTCTCTTAACAGTCATTTTATTTGTAGTTGGTGTTTTTTTGCAGTCTTGTGATAATGATGGTAAAAGTTCTACTACAACTAATATGGATACTAGTATGTCAAACCATTCAGATCATATGGATATGAAGAATATGGGTCATGAAATGTCGCAATCAATGCGTAATATGATGGCTAGTATGAGTGCAATAAAAATGAGTGGCGATTTTGATCTTGACTTTGCCAATATGATGATACCTCATCACCAAAGTGCTGTAGAAATGGCTCAGGAGTATTTGCCTATGGCAAAAGATGAAAAGATAAAGCTAATGGCTCAAAATATAATTGCTCTACAGAAAAGTGAAATTAAAGAATTGGAGACAATCTTAGCTAACTATAAACTTATAGGAGGGAATTCTGGAGACGGAGCTAATGTACTCATGCAAGCAATGGATAAAATGATGGAAGAAATGAATGGGATGAAAATGTCAGGTAATGCAGATAAAGATTTTTTAGTGATGATGATACCTCATCATGAAAGTGCAGTAACTATGAGCAAAGATGAATTATTGTATGGGAAGAACTTAGAGTTAAAAAAAATAGCGCAGAAAATTTTGGATGAACAGAAAAGAGAGATTACCGAATTTAAGGAGTGGTTAAAAGATAACTAAGTAAGAATTTGAGATTTCTTTCTTAGGAACTTTATCTATAACTATTTAAAATCTTTTATTTCACTGCCGCAACCCTCCATATAACCTTACTCACATCATCTGTTATCAGCATTGATCCATCATCCAATAATGCCACGCAGACCGGCCTTCCATATACTTCACTCTTATCTACATCAGAAATAAAACCTGTAAGAAAATCTTCTACAGGGCCGGAAGGTTTACCATTGGCAAATGGAATAAAAACTACTTTATAACCAGAGATAATTGAGCGATTCCAAGAGCCGTGCTGACCTACGAATGCGCCATTATGATACCTCGCTGGGAAACTGTTCTTATCATAAAAAGCTAAACCTAGTGAGGCTGTATGTGAACCCAACGACACATCGGGTACAATACTTTTTTCTACCAAATCAAGCCTTGGATTATCCTTCATTCTTGGATCTAAGTTTTTACCATAATAAGAATAGGGCCAACCATAGAAGCCGCCGGGCTGCACACTCGTAACATAATCTGGCACCAGGTCATCTCCAAGTTCATCTCTTTCATTTACTGCTGTCCAAAGTATATCTGTGCCGGTTGCAAAGTCCATTCCTACTGGGTTACGAAGCCCATAGGCATAAATTTTTTCGCCGCTCCCATCAGGATTAAATTCTAAAATATTTGCCCTGCGTACTTCATTCTCCAATCCATTTTCTCCTACATTACTACCAGAGCCTACGCTTACATAAATTTTATTTCCTGCTTTATTGCTAATGATATTTCTGGTCCAATGATTATTATATCCTCCTGCGGGAAGCGTAATGATTTTCTTACCTGCTCCTTGAAGTTTCGTGTCTCCAAGTTTGTAATCATAAATAAATACTCCATCAGTATTAGCTACATAGAAATGGTTATTTAGAATAAGCATTCCTAAATTTTGATTGAGGTCTTCTGCAAAAATATATCTACTTTCAAAAACACCATCCTTATTTGCATCCCTAAACATGGTAATGCGATTGGCGCTTTCTCCAAGATTCTGCGTTTTTATTTTTCTTGAAATAGATGCGCCAAACTTTTTGATACCGTGTAAGATGGTATTAGATTCTGCCACAAAAATGTCTCCATTATCCGCTACATAAATCCAACGTGGATTGTCGAGCCCATCTGCAAAACGAGAAACAACAAATCCTTTCGGCGCTATTGGCATCTTGCCATCCTTCCAACCAATAACTCTGCTAAAATTTTGCTTAGATTTTGTAGCAAAAGGATCTGGAAGACTGTCTTTTGCGTAGAATGTACTATCGTCTGTGCTTTTAGCAGCTTGCTTGTTATTGCTACTACAGGCTGCAAGCAATACAGTAAGAAATATTGAGGCAAATATTTTTATCATAGGAATTTATTGATATAGGCTGAAGTGGAATAAGATTTTTTACAAAAGCATATTAGCAAATTGTGCCTGCTAAACTTAGTGATATTCAAAGATATTCGCTACTCTAAGAAATTCCTAATGTAAAAATTAAATATTGAGTTAAGTAGATTGTATTGAAGCCTTTGCTTTTTCGATAGCTTTTTTCTTTTGTTCTTCTGTTGCTGGCTTTTTTCTTTTACTAGGTAGCCCTTCTTCATATTGTAGACTAATGCTCATTGCAAAATGATCGGAACCGTTTGCTGGCATTTTCTTCATACTAATCAAACTGAAATGTGGGGAAGAAAAAAGGTAGTCCAACGGAAAACGCATCAAAATATTTTTTGCAGAAAAAGTGGTGAAGAAACCTCGCCCGAGTCTTGGATCTAGCATACCACTGATATCTCTAAATAATTCTGTTGTCTCGCTCCAGGCCACGTCATTTAAATCGCCAAAAACGATGCAGGGCTCCATCATATCTTTTATAGTAAGCGCTACTTTCATTAATTCTTTATCCTTAGCAGTAGAATGAGTAGACTCATAAGGCACAGGAGGTTTGGGGTGAAGTCCGTAAGCTTTTACCTTTGTGCCATCTTTTAAAAAGATATTTGCTTCTATTGAGGGAATGTCGGATTCAACGATATATTTTACTACCGCATCCTCTATTTTTAACCTGCTGTAAAAGAGAAGACCATAGGTGTTGTCAATCGGCTCTTTTAAAGAATAGGGATATTTATCCTGTAAAATTCTGGTACCAGCATCCCATTTCTCATCTGTCTCTATCAGAAAAATAATATCGGGATTTTCACTGCTAATTTGCTCTAGCATCTTGCCATAATTGTCATTGCTCATCAGCACATTTGCAGAAAATATTTTCAGACTAGAGGATGGATTATCTAGCTTGCTATCTATAACCTCTTTAAAACCAAATGCTGTATAGGGTATAACTTCTTTTATTAAAAAGGCAATACAAATACAAAGTGGAATAAATAACCAAGTCCAATAATTGTCGAGCTCCATCTTAAAGACCAATACAATTATTGCCAACACGACTGCTACAATTAATTTTTGTAGCCTCAGATATTCTGTAACTCTAAATACCCAAAAGTCACTCTTTACAAATGGTAAACCAGTTATTATAATAATAATTACGGTGAGTATGGAGAGTGTGAGTGTCAAATTTTAATTATGAGTTGTGAGTGGTGAGTGGTAAGTTGTGAGTTGATGATGCCTAAATAACGTTGACCGTTTTTAATTTTATAATTATTTTTTTTAATCATCTCAAAATTTGGGATTCTATAATTACCAAATCCCCAAATCATCAATCCCGATAGCTATCGGGACAAATCATCAAATCAACCTCCCGCTCCTTTAAACTGATGATACGTTTCTTTAAATAGTACATTAAATGTTGTTAACGAGCCATAAGAAGCAGTTACATATTGTTGAAGTTCTACCTTCTCAGCATCTGTCAATACTTTATGTGCATTAATTTTTGCTTCTATCAATCTAAGTCTATCTCTCACCATTACTATTTTGTGAAAGAAAGTTTCTACCGGAATTTCTTTGCCTTGTAAACTATCATCTGCCGGCTTCATAATAAGCATACCGTTATTCCATTTGGTTGCCATTGGTACGAGTTGAAAATCGTTTAGTCGCCTGTCCAATAAATTATCTAATGCCATTTCAATATCTGCAATCGTGATGGCGGCATCTGCTTGCGGCGCTGCATCAATTGCTTTAAGAATACGTAACTCTTTATAATCTTTAGTCACTTGCTTTGCGCTTGGTTGAGATTTAAACCAAATAGTATAAAACTCGCTAGCAGCTTCTACGATCACTCCTCTACCAAAATGTGGATGCTCCACAGTAGTACCTATTCCGTAATTTTCTTCCATTATTATTTTATTATAAATTTCAAACAAAGTTCTAAGTCTTTACACTGTGAAACTTGTAGTAACAAAACATCAGCAGTATTGCTGCTAAGATAATAGCTTAATACTTATTTCTGATATGCATTTCTGTAGGCTTTTGTTGTGCTCCAAAAGGCATTTGATGTAAAGATTCCAAAGTTCGAAAGCATATTTCCTTATTTCGAGAGCTAAAGTAGACTGACCTTAGTTTATTCGCATAAAAAATGTCGACTAAATCAACTACGAGTAATAGGATGCGGATATACCACCGTTATCTTGGATTTTTCCTTGCGGGTATCATGGCTGTGTATGCTATCAGTGGCATACTACTTATTTTTAGGGATACAAAGTTTTTGAAAACCGAAAAGATTATTGAACAGAAACTAGTTGAGGGTTTAAATGAAAAGGATTTAGGAAAGGCTATAAAAAATCGCAATCTCACTATACTTTCCACAGAAGGAGATATGGTAAAATTTGCCGAAGGACATTATAATACAAGGACAGGAGATGTGAAGTACACAAAACTTGTTTTGCCAGTAGTTATTGAGAAGCTCAATAAACTCCATAAAGCAGATACAAAAGACTCACTATTTTATTTCAATATTTTCTTTGGCGCCTCATTACTATTCTTTGTACTTTCTTCTTTTTGGATGTTTATGCCCAAGACGACTATTTTTAAAAAGGGGTTATATTTTACATTGGCAGGTGTAGTGCTTACTTTATTATTAATTTTTATTAGGTAGACTATGACATATGTACTTGCTACACATTACTTTAACCTCATATTCAATGCAGAAACAAGAAACAATATTTTTTTAGTATTATAATAAATTATAAAAAAAAGTTAAAAAATGATTTTTTGATATAGATATTACTCTAAATTGAAACATTAAAATTTTCAATAATCAAAAAAGCCATTTATGAAAAAAATTTTTGTGCTTCTCTTTGGAGCCGCCATCACACTTACTGCTTGTGAGAAATCAAATGATTTAGATAATGATTTATTGGCAAGTGACTTAGCTGCTTCTGCACCCACACAACGTTTTTGTGCTGCTGATGAGGTTTTGCAAAATCAATTAAAAGCTGATCCTACACTAGCTGACAGGATGAGTGAAATAGAATCGTTTACGCAAAGGTTTATGTCTAATCCTGCATCTGCCCGTTTGCTAATAAACGGAGATATAGAAATTCCTGTGGTTGTAAATGTTCTTTACAGAACAGCGGCTGAAAATGTTTCTTTAGCCCAAATACAGTCTCAGATAGATGCGCTTAATGAAGACTTTGCTGGTACAAATGCGGATCATAATCTAACCAGTACTTATGGAACTGTAAAGGCAGATGATTTGAGAGTAAGATTTGTGCTTGATCAAGTAATTCGTAAAAGCACTACAAAATCTAGTTGGAGAACTGATGATACAATGAAGAAATCAAAAAGAGGAGGAATTGATCCTACTTCCCCTACTACAAAATTAAATCTTTGGGTTTGCACTTTATCTGGAGGTATTCTTGGATATGCTCAATTCCCTGGTGGAAGTTCTGCAACAGATGGTGTTGTGATTCTAAATACGGGCTTTGGTAGAACGGGAACTGCAGCTGCTCCATTTAACAAAGGAAGGA
>JBBRHK010000173.1:0-6612 GCA_038222815.1 Chitinophagales bacterium | reverse complement strand
AATGCTGGTAGTAAAGCATAGCACAAAAAACCAAAGAGCCTACCCAATATAACCAGCTAAAATTACCATACACACCTGCATAGACGACTAGTAAGGCACAAATAATATGCAGGGCAACAGAAAGATTTAAAGCATTTTTTTTACCCATCAATGAAGGTATAGAGTGTAAGTTATTTTCTTTATCAAAGCCTTCATCTTGTAAGGCATAAATAATATCAAACCCGCTTACCCAAACTAATACGATGAAAGAAAACAAAATAGGTAACCATGCAAAAGACCCTACTAGTGCTAGGTATGCTCCTATTGGGGCGAGGCTTAGCCCAAGCCCAAGTACAAGGTGGCATAGCGCAGTAAACCTTTTTGTATAGCTGTAAAAAAGTATGACAAATAAGGCCACTGGTGATAAGTAAAAACAAATAGAATTGATAAAATAAGTACACGCAATAAATAATGCGCAACAAATTATCGTAAATGTGAGTGCAGCATTAGCAGTTAGGGCACCAGAAGGAATTTCTCTCACTTTCGTTCTTGGATTTCTAGCATCTATGTGTCTATCTAAATATCTATTAAATGCCATAGCCGCAGATCTCGCAAATACCATACAACCTATGACTAAGAGGAATAATATCCAATAATTCCTTGGTTCAGTTTTAAGCTGCATTGTAGCATCTCCAAACTGGTTTAGAATAGATTGCTTTTTTACAACATCTAATCCTAGAAAGAATCCTATCAACGCAAAAGGAAGCGCAAAAATCGTATGCGAAAATTTAATAAAAGAAAGCCACTTTTGTATAGATTTCAAAACAAATAAAATTTAGTTTGTACTACGCAGAGGAATTCGCATTTGCCTCACTGCCTCCCACAATACGACAGCAGCTGCACTTGCAATGTTGAGGGAATGCTTGGTACCCCATTGTGGTATCTCAACACAACCATCACAAATAGCAATGGTGCTAGCTTCTACGCCAGTAACTTCGTTACCAAAAATAAAAGCAATTTTTTCCTCTGCTTGATTGTTTAATTCTTGAAGTGCGAGACTAGTGCTTACTTGCTCTACCGCATATATTTTGTATCCTTCCTTTCTAAGTTGAAAAACTGCTTCCTCGGCATTTGTAAAATGCTGCCAATGAACGGATTCTTCTGCACCAAGCGCCGTTTTTTTAATTTCCTTATGTCCTGGAAGTGCTGTGTAGCCTGTAATGTAGATAGATTCTAATAAAAAAGCATCAGCAGTTCTAAACACACTACCTACATTGTAGGCACTGCGAATATTTTCTAATACAACAATGATTGGATGCTTCTCTTTCACCTTCATTTCTTCTAAAGAAATGCGATTCAATTCATCCATACTTAGTTTCTGCATCGTAAGAAATTGATTTAAGAAACCACAGCAGTTTTTTGTTCTTGGCGCCAAGTAGCGTGTGCTTTAGCAGCAGATACCAATCCTAAAAATAATGGATGCGGATTTTCTACCGTACTTTTTAACTCTGGGTGAAACTGTACACCTATAAAAAATGGATGCTTTTTCAACTCTATAATTTCCACCAGCTTTTTATCAGGATTTACACCACTTATGCTAAGTCCAGCTTTAAGAAATGCATCTTGATACTGATTATTGAACTCCCACCTATGCCTATGTCTTTCGTTTATAAATTCACTTTTATATAGGCTGTACGCTAATGAATCTTTATCTAATTGACAAGCATAAGAACCAAGGCGCATCGTACCACCTTTGTTTTTTATTTTCTTTTGCTCATCCATCAATGCAATCACAGGATTAGAAGTATTCTGTTCCATTTCTGTACTATGCGCATCGCTCAGTCCCATTACATTTCTAGCGTATTCTATAACGGCCATCTGCATACCTAAGCAAATACCTAAGAATGGCAAATTGTTTTCCCTTGCATACTGCACCGCTTTTATCTTTCCTTCCACTCCCCTACTACCAAACCCTGGTGCTACCAGCAATGCATCTAACTCGCCAAGCTGCTCTCTTACATTATCTTCATTCAAATGTTCACTATGAATATTTACAACCTGCACTTTACAGCCATTCTCTGCACCTGCATGTACAAATGATTCTTAGATTGACTTATAAGCATCTTGCAGCTCAATATACTTTCCTATCAGCCCTATTTTCACAGTAAATTTTGAACCGTTAAGCTTGGTAAGAAAAGATTTCCATCTACCAAGCTCTGGTGCTGCGTAGCCATTTATTTGAAGTTTTTTAAGCACAGTTAAATCAAGTTGCTCTTGCAACATTTTGATAGGCACTTCGTAAATACTACTCGCATCTCTAGCTTCAATTACAGAGTCGAGCTTTACATTACAGAATAGTGCAATCTTCCTTTTAATATCATCATTTAGAGGCTTCTCGGTTCTACAAACTATAATATCTGGGTGAATTCCTTCTTGAGATAACATTCTCACACTATGCTGTGTAGGTTTAGTTTTTAGCTCCTGTGCTGCTTTTAGGTAAGGGATCAAGGTAAGGTGTACAATCAAGCAATCTTCATCATTTTGCTCCCATTGTATTTGCCTTACCGCTTCTATAAATGGCAAACTCTCTATATCTCCTACTGTACCTCCAATCTCCGTGATTATAATATCGAATTCTCCCGTTTGCCCGAGGAGCATCATTCTTCTTTTTATTTCATCTGTAATATGCGGTACAACCTGTACAGTCTTACCTAAATATTGTCCTTCCCTTTCTTTATTGATGACAGTTTGGTAAATTCTACCTGTTGTTACATTATTAGCTTGGGAAGTTGGGGTATTTAAAAAACGCTCATAGTGACCCAAATCCAAATCCGTTTCTGCACCATCATCTGTGACATAACACTCACCGTGCTCATAAGGATTAAGCGTACCTGGATCTACATTTATATATGGATCAAATTTTTGAATAGTACAAGTGAGACCTCTACTTTGTAACAATTTAGCGAGAGAAGCGGCTATAATCCCTTTTCCCAAAGAAGACGTTACACCACCTGTTACAAAAATATACTTGGACATAAATTAGTTTTTCGCCAAAAAGTAGTGAAATACCGTTGGCATTGATTAAAAGAATAATTGTATTGACCACGAAAATGTAAGGAGGTCGTGCAAAACTAATTTTTTTTTATGGGAGGGCAAATTATAATCGGAAGAATATCTAAAAATTAGTAGGATTAAGATAGACTATCGTATAGTTTTAGTTCGATTTTACTACTACAGAACCTACAGGAGGTAAATAGCAGCCAAAATGATTAGTTAAATTAACAGTACATTGAAAAATTGTGATTTGTATTCTACAGAAAAAATCTACATTGAGTCTTCAATTCAATGACAAATGAAATTTATCCTCTTTTCGTTAGCCTTTTTTCTACAATTAAATACCATCTGGGAACCAAGTTTTGACAATGCACTCAGCAGAGCCAAGACAGAAAATAAACTGGTGCTCCTTAATTTTTCTGGCTCCGACTGGTGTGGCCCTTGCATTAGGATGAGGAAGGAAATCCTAGAAGATTCGAGCTTTCTAGCAATTGCTAACGAGGAGCTAATTATGGTAAATGCAGATTTTCCTAGAACTAAGAAAAACAAACAAGATGATACCCAAATAAAGAGAAATGAGGCACTTGCCGAGAAATATAATCCTGATGGCAAATTCCCTTACACATTGATATTAGATAGTAAGGGTAAAGTGATCGGCAGTTTTGACGGCTATCCCAAAGGAGGCCTAGAAAGTTTTTCTACTATAATACAAACTTTGTACAATGAGCGCAGTAGTAACTGATGATGCTTACTCAGAATTAAAAGTGGGTAGAAAAATGATGGGTAATCATTTTGACATTACTATCAATTGGGATGATAAGGAGGAAGCAACAGAACTCATAGAAACTGCTTACTCAGAAATAAAAAGGATAGAAAATCTTTTAACTAGTTACGCACCAACAAGCATCACGGCAGCCATCAATGCTAATGCAGGTATACAAGCTACTCAAGTGCCTCAAGAAGTATTTTTTTTAGTAGAAAGGGCTCAGAAAATCTCCAATATTACAAATGGCGCATTTGATTTAAGTTATGGTTCTTTAGATAAAAGCCTTTGGAACTTTGATAAATCAATGACAAGTCTGCCTACGAAGCAGCAGGCCAAGGAAATGGTGCAACTTATCAATTTCAGAAACATCATATTGGATGCTAAGGAACAGACAGTTTTCTTAGCCAAGAAAGGAATGAGAATAGGATTTGGTGGCATCGGAAAGGGGTACGCAGCAGATAGAGCTAAATATATTTTAGAAAAAAACGGCGTACAAAGTGGTATTGTAAATGCTGCTGGAGATATGATGACATGGGGAAATCAATTGAAAGCAGAAGCCTGGAAAGTAGGCATCGCAAATCCTGATGCGCCACATATTCCTTTTGCCTATCTCGATATGAATGAAGTAGCGATTGCTACCTCTGGCAACTATGAAAAATACGTAATGATAGATGGCATAAAATACTCTCATACTATCAATCCCAGTACAGGCCTGCCTGTAACAGGAATTAAAAGTGTAACCGTTGTAGCTCCTACCGCAGAGTTGGCAGATTGTTTCACTACGCCAATTCTAATTAAAGGAGTTTCTCAAGGGTTACAACTCATCAACGCCATAAAAGGAATAGAATGCTTAATCATCACTGACGACGATAAAATATTTACTTCTCAAAACATTAAACTCACATCAAATTGAAAAAACTAACGCTAAGCTTTGCGCTTCTTGCAACTACATTTTTGGCTATTGGCTTTAGCTCTTGTACCTCGGTAAAGGGCTATCAAAAATCAAAAATTAATGATGCAGAGATGCGATTAGGAAATAGAAAAATTGAAAAGTCAGAGCTAAGTTTCCAAGCATATAGAGAGGGCTCATCGGGTGCTAATGCTGGCAAGAGTGGCGGTGGTTGTGGGTGTAACTAGTGCTTCCCTCGTTTTAGATTTTTAAATTTCATTTTGGCATTATATAAATAAATTTTAATGAAAAGAATATTCGTATCAGCCGCATTTATCTTGGCAAGTATTGCAATCAAAGCACAAGCACCTCAAGATACCTCTGCACTATCTCACAAAATAAAGATTGAAGAAATAAATTTTGTTTCCAGTTACTACAATCAAAATGGAGACAATGCAGCAGTAACCGGAGGAATAGGCTCGCAGAAGCTGACGGACATTGCCAATGTGCTAGAAGTAAAACTCATTAAGTACGATAAAAAATACAGAAAGCATACCCTCGATGGGGAAATAGGTATTGATCATTATACTTCGGCTTCTAGCGATAAGATAGATTTAAAAGCAAACAGCTCTGCATCTAGCGCAGATACTAGAATTTACCCTTCACTTACCTGGACTATTGAAAATGAAAAGAAAGGTACAACGATAGGTATTGGCGCCTCCTCTTCTACTGAATACGACTACCAATCGTTTGGTGGCAAATTACTATTTAATAAAACTACTAAGAATAAGAATACAGATTTTGGACTGCAAGTACAGGCATTTATGGATCAAGTAAAACTTATAACGCCTACGGAATTACGAACAGGTGGCGGCAGAGAAGATGACGACTATGGTAGTTCACCTAGAAATTCTTATTCGGCATCCTGGAATATTTCACATATTGTAAATAAAAATATGCAAGTTATGTTGCTAGGTGATGTAATAAAACAAGATGGCTTTTTGAGCCTGCCATTTCACAGAGTTTACTTTGCAGACAATAGTGTACATCAGGAAAATTTACCTTCATCAAGATTAAAAATTCCTGTGGCGGGTAGATTAAATTACTTCTTTGGTTCAAAGGTTATTGCAAGAACTTATTACCGCTATTACAAAGATGATTGGGGCATTACTTCGCACACCATCAATATAGAAACGCCTTATAAAATAAATTCTTTTTTCTCGGTAACGCCTTACTATCGCTACTATACACAAACGGCGGCAGATTATTTTCAGCCTTATAAAATACACACGGCTACAAATAAATTTTATACAAGTAATTATGATTTAAGTAAATTTTCAAGCCAGTTTTTTGGTGTTGGATTTAGAACAGCTCCAGTAAAGGGCGTTTTAGGCAATCATCATATAAAGTCCTTAGAGGTAAGAGGTGGGCATTATTCCAAGAGTTATAATATGAATGCCAATATTATTTCCTTGCATTTTCAGTTTATATAAATGAAAAAAGCGAATCGAATTGATTCGCTTTTTCCTTATTAAAAGTAGATTATCTTGTCTTAAACCCTTTACCAAAGGGTCGCTCCAAAGGAGCTTTGTCGAAAAATATTCTATTTTCTACCAAAAGGTCGTCCGCCGCGGCGGACTTTTAGAGATAGATGATCTAATTAAATTGTAAGGTTTTTATCGCATAACTTGGTGCTCAAAATTTAACCACTTACAACTCACCACTTACAACTCACCATTTACAACTCATCACTTATCATCCTTTCTCTATCTTATTATAACTAGTTGCTATTCCTTTTATCAATGAAGAGCTAAAACCTCTATGCTCCATCTCGTTAAGACCAGCAATTGTGCAGCCTTTTGGTGTAGTTACCTTATCGATTTCTTGCTCGGGATGTGTGCCGTTTTGTAATAAAAGTTCAGCT
>JBBRHK010000172.1:0-6618 GCA_038222815.1 Chitinophagales bacterium | reverse complement strand
AGCAGTTTGCCAAAGATGAGCAGCTATTTCCTTTACCAATTCCGTTCTTGGAATCTTTTCAAAAACACCTAGGGGTAGTGACCAATCAATACTTGCATTTTCATTTTTCTTTACAACCTTTTGTTTGTTATTGATGGTCTCACTGGCTTCTTCCTTCTTACCCATATTTACATCATCATCATTCTTAGGCTTGATGGTAATATTTTCTTTAGCTGCAAATACTTGCGGAATTTGTAATCTTACCATAAGTGTACTACTGTCTATCCAACTAGTACCACCTGGCCATCCAGCTACATTAGGCGGGTAAAATAATACTTGACCCAATACTTTTTGAAAAAGTAATTGACCATTCTCATTTTCAAAATCAGTAGGCAAAAATCTTCTAATGCCAGCAATCAGTTCAATGGGAGATTTTATTCTTGTGCCTATATTTTTCTGCTCGTAAAACCAATTACTACCATAGATATTGTCAAGCAGCTTGCTAATGTCATAATTCGATTTGAGAAAATCTGCAGATAAACTTTTAACCCTTGCTTCATCTACATTTTCATTTACAAAATACTTGTAAATTTTTCTCGTAATAAACTCTGCAGTTTTTGGTTGCTGTAATAAAATATCTAAAATATCATCTCCGCTAAAATTCCCTGTTTTACCGAGGAAAGTTTTCTCTCCCTTATCATGTTGAAATGCCTTGAAAACAAATTCACCTTTTAGATTAAAGCCCCATCCTGTAAAAGCTCTAGCGGCTTCTTTGACATCCTTTTCTGTATAGTTTCCTATACCCATAGTGAATAACTCCATCACTTCTCTGGCGAAATTTTCATTAGGGCTTCCCTTCTTATTCTGTTGGTTATTTAGAAATTGAAGCATCGCTGGCGACTTACTTACTTCCTTCAGTAAAGTGCCAAAATCACTTAAGGCATTTGTTCTTATATTGTGTAGTAAATCTTGCGAAAAAAAACTGTTGAGGACTTTACAAGCAAAATGTCCGTGCCAGAAAAAAGCCATCTTTTCTCTAAGTTGGGCCTTGCTATTCACCATTTGATTCAGCCATAAAAGATTGAGGTTACTTATTTCTGTCCTTCGTTGCTTACCCATCATCCGCTTTTGCTTATCCTTTTCTTCGGCAGACTGATTCATCTGCACGGTAGATTGTACGCCATTCATCAATCCATCTACAAGATTTTCTGCTACGACTATTTTCTCGGGTGCTTCTTTGGAGGAATCTTTTAGAAGCTTCCACATATCTGAAACACTCTTTTTATCAAGTGATGTAGCAAGCTCTACCATAGGGCCAAAAGCTGCACGCCAAAGTAGATGTTGATTTTTTAGTCTGTTTGTTACCGGCATAAAACAGTATTTAAATAAATTATCGATGAAGTACTATAGACCTTCCTATTGCAAAAAGGTTTAATGGCAAATTATTGACCAATTTTATGACTTAATGCCAAAAGAGTGATCAATTGACAAAATATAATTCGTAATCAATTTGCTACTATAAGCCTAAATTAGCCTTTATAAATCAAACAAACTTAATGCTTATAAAACTAGACATAGAACAGTATTTTCTAGCGGAAAAATGGGGCGGACTCGTCGCTATGTGCATTGGCATCATAGCAATTCTAGCAGCTATTATTTGTTATTTTACGATAAAAAATAATTGGAGCAATGGCTTTATAATTCCCCTTGTTATCATCGGACTACTGCAAATAGCAGTAGGTTATAATGTGTACAATAGAAGTGATAACGACAGGAAAAATAATGTATATGCTTACGACCTGCGACCAGAAAAACTGCGTAATGAAGAGCTGCCAAGGATGGAGAAAGTAGCTAAATCATTTACAACACTAAAATATGTTCAACTTGCTTTGCTTGTTATTTCTATTATTCTTATTCTATGGTTGAATGATGATAGTAAGCGAAGTTTTTGGGTAGGACTAGCAATGGGACTGTTGATACAGGCTACTGCTACATTTCTATTTGAGACAATTGCGGAGAAAAGGGGGAAGGAGTATTTAGAGAAACTAAGAGGATTTTAGTACAATATTATAATGATAACTAGTGGTAAAAGTTGAATATAGACTCCAAACTCCAACCTAGCCAAGATTACAGCATCCGTCGCAGCGGACTCCTAAGGGTAAGGACATAGTGCGGTAGTAAGAGATACTATCCAACATAGCGGATAGACTACAGCCTAATGATAATATTGAAAAAAGGTATAGTGCCTATGTACCTACAACAAAAATTACAACGGACAATTTTGATGATAATTAATAATTTCTATCGGAGTACGCTCAAAGGAATATTCTTTGTAATGCTCCGCAATTTCTGAGAGAACATCGTGTATTTCTTCTGGCTCGTTGAGGGTCACGAGCTTAGTACGGAACTCTTTTATATTTGGTAATCCTTTAAGATAATTAGTATAGTGTCGGCGCATTTCGTTGATGCCTACTACTTTGCCTTTCCAGTGAAGCGACTTATCTAAATGGGTGCGGCACACGCTAACCCTTTCTTCTAAAGTAGGAGAAGGAAGCACTTCACCTGTGGCAAGGAAATATTTTATTTCTCTAAAAATCCAAGGATAACCAATAGCGGCACGGCCAATCATTATACCGTCTACACCATAGCGATTCTTATATTCTAAAGTTTTTTGAGGGGAATCGATATCACCATTTCCAAAAATAGGAATGTGCATACGAGGGTTATTTTTTACCTCACCTATGAGCGTCCAATCTGCCTCACCTTTGTATAACTGACAGCGGGTACGGCCATGTATCGCAAGCGCTTGCACGCCTATGTCTTGCATACGCTCCGCAACTTCTACTATATTTCGGGTGCTGTCATCCCAGCCGAGTCTTGTCTTTACCGTTACGGGAAGTGAAGTACCTTTTATTACAGCTTTTGTAAGGCGCACCATTAAATCTATATCCTTTAGCACGCCGGCACCTGCACCTTTACTCACTACTTTTTTTACTGGGCAACCAAAATTGATATCAACCAAATCTGGATTTACCGTTTCGCAAATCCTAGCGCTCATCGCCATTGCATCTTCATCTCCCCCAAAAATTTGAATACCAAAAGGACGTTCTTCCTCGCTAAAGTCGAGCTTCATTTTGCTCTTCATCGCATCTCTAATGAGCCCCTCACTACTGATGAACTCGCTGTACATTAAATCTGCGCCGTTGTCTTTACACACGGCACGGAACGGTGGGTCACTTACATCCTCCATTGGGGCAAGTAAAAGTGGAAATTCTGGAAGAACAATGTTACCTATTGTGGGCATATCTATTTGTATATTGCAGGCACAAAAATAAGCATAAACAAAGCGTTATGGAGTACAAATCTGTTAAAGGACTTACGGGATGGGGACAACTGGGCATTTTGATTGCAATGCTAGGTGGAGGATTTATTTTGGCTGCTATTTCCCAAGCCGCTATTTTAATTCCAAGATTAGGGGAAGGTTATGGCCTTGATAATATGGCGGACGGACTGGAAGCGATGATGAATAATCCTGGTAATGCGTTATATCTTCAGCTGGCACAAGTTGTAGGTACATTCTGTTTGTTTTTTATACCTGCCTATCTCTATTTAAGATTAGCTCACGGTAAAAATATGTTTTGGCTGGGCTTCAATAAATATTTTACCCCTACACAGATAGCACTTGGGTTTCTTTTAATTTTTACGGCAAATTTAGTAGCGAGTCCGTTGGCAGATATGAGTAAATCGATTGTGGCACATTTCCCTTCTATAAATGCTGCCGCTATAAAAATGGAGGAAGCTTACAGCAAGCAGCTCATAGCTATGAGTAATTTAAATAGTGTGGGTAGTTATATTTTGGCATTATTCATCATTGCGTTTTTTCCAGCCGTATTTGAAGAATTATTTTTTAGAGGTGCACTCCAAAACCTTCTTGTAAAATGGTGGAAAGCGCCGCTAGTTGCCATCATCTTTTGTTCCCTAATATTTAGTCTGATTCACGGCAGTATATTTCTATTTTTGAGTAGATTTATCCTTGGGCTTATTCTTGGATTGCTGTATCATAAGAGTAAAAATATATGGGTAAATATTATTGCACATTTCTTGAATAATGGTATCGCTGTAACGGCGATGTATGTAATGAGCAAGGATGGCAAGGCGATAGACCCTGCTAAGCTTGACCCCTCAATGCCTTGGTGGGTAGCAATTATAGGCGTTGCTGCGCTTATAGCATTGTTCTATTTGTTTGATAAAATAAGTAAGAAAAATGTAACGGAGATAAATTTAAAAGAGCAAGTACTTATTGCGGAGAGTCAGCCTTTTCACGATTTTCCTACACAGCAAAAAAATGACGGATGGGCTTAGATAAAAAGGTGCTAAAGACAAGGGGAATTACTGCCATAGTTTTTGCATCGGTGATGTTATTAGGCTTACTAACCAATGCTTATTTTTTCATTGGATTATTTGCCTTTGTAGCCCTAGGTTGTATCGTAGAACTGTGGAGATTGGCCAAGAAACAAACTACCTATTCGACTTTGGGTTTAGGATTGCTAGGAACTGTCTTTATTTTCTTTGCATTTCTATTTTTCATATTTACGGGTATCACAATTCTGCCGATGGGTGACCCTCCAATTCTCAATTATTTTGCGATACTTCCTTGCTGTATTATATTCTCCATTTGGATAAATGATACGATGGCATACATCGTGGGCAGCCTCATAGGAAAAACTCCACTGAGCAAAGTATCTCCCAAAAAAACGATAGAAGGCACGCTGGGCGGAGCTTTACTAGCTGTCATTATCATTGGCTGCTTGTTTCAATATTTGCCTTTTGATACATCTAATATTTCTTCAGTTTTCAATAAAGGACATATTTTCAATATTGGTTTTGGATTAATAGCTCTAGTAGCTGCAGTTTTTGGAACGCTTGGCGACCTTGCAGAAAGTAAATTAAAGCGAATAGCCAATGTAAAAGACAGCGGTAGTTTTATGCCAGGTCACGGTGGTTTTTTGGATAGGTTTGATTCTTTGTTGTTGGCGGGGCCGGTTTGTTTTTTGGTGCTGAGATTGTTAGGTTTGGGAGTTTAGATGGTTTAGTTGGAAGCATTTTGATTCAATCTTCTTTACAGATTTCAAAATTTTACTTAGAAAATCTGGTTTTAAATATTCGTTATGAAAATAGCCACTTGGAACGTAGAAAGACTAAAGCATTCTTCAAAACTTGAAGAAATTATTTCTAAAATTGAAGAACTTGAGGCGGATATTTTGGTGCTTACAGAAACAGATAGCAGGATTAAATTGAAGAACTATAAAAACTGAATCACTACCACCATCCCGTTACAGTCAGATTTTATTAAATATAAGGCAACAGAAAACAGAGTTACCCTATATACTAATTATGAAATTGTACAACAATATCCTACTTATGATGCTGATACAGCGCTTTGCCTAGAGTTGAAAACAGCTTTAGGCAATCTAATTATATACCGAACTATCATTGGTATTTATGGCAATAGAAATGAAAATTTCAATACAGATTTAGCTCGGCAACTCATTGATTTTGAAAAATTTTCAAAAGAACAAAATCTTTGTGTAATTGGAGATTACAATATTTCGTTTAGGGATAATCATTATTTTACACACGAAGGTCGAGATAAATTAAATGAGTCTTTTGAGCCAAATGGGTTAGAAATAGTTACTAGGAATAAAGAAAAATGTATAGACCATATTAGTATCTCCAAAAAATTTATTTCTAACTGCGATATTAAAATTGAGGAATGGAATGAAGTAAAGCCGACGCTTTCTGATCACAAGGGAATCTTAGTAGAAATAACCCTAGGAAAAAATAATACGGTTGACTGAAGCAACATCTAAGATGCTTTTATTGTCTTATTAAAAAAGGAATAATGCTCCATAATAAATTCTTAAAAGCCAGTTTTACTATTCTCATATTTATAGCAGTTTCAAAACTCGCTTTTAGTCAAAAGACGGAAATCAATTTAAATGCATACAGCGGCTTTTTCAACTTAATGGGAAAAGGCGCTACATCAAAATCAGCCGTATTTATTAATTCCTATTCGGTACCGGCAAACTACACAATTAATCCTCTTGGTAAAAAGGCTGGGTTCTCCTACGCAATCGAAGGACAAATACAAAGGAAAACAAATGCATCTACACTATATGGAATGGGCTTAGGTCTTGAAATGTTACAAAGCAGGGTAGAAATCGATAGCCTTTTTGAAAATGGAATCATATTAAATAAGTATTCAGCAAATGGAGAAACAAAATTAAAGAGTACTTCCATCTCCGTTAATCCATATTTTGCTAAAAGATTTAAAACAGGAAACTTTAGGTTTGACATTCAAACAGGTGCTGATGCGGCCTTCAACTTAAATCGTAGCGAAGAGGTAGAAGTAAATTATAATAATAGGAGCGTGAGTTTCTCCAATAAAATAAAAAAACCTTTTATTGATATTAGACCTAGACTTCAAATAAAAACACAGCTTCATAACTATGGATTAATTGTTGGATACTCACTAGGTGTGACTAATTATGGCAATGATGATGCTAAGCAAGTAACTAGTAGCTTTTTACGATTGGGGCTAAGCTATCAGATAAAATAGCACTATAACCGTTAGCAATA
>JBBRHK010000171.1:0-6620 GCA_038222815.1 Chitinophagales bacterium | reverse complement strand
CCAGCTGCCATTACGATAAATGTTTGTTGACCTGTAAGTTGCAATGAATTACCAGCAACAGCTTTTTTAGCAAAATGGGTAATCGTCCAAAATAGAAATAGAATGGTAAAACCACTAGACAATGCACTCATTAAGTTAAGGCCTGTTACTGCATTTTCTGGGCCAAATGGCACCATAAATAGTCTTCCCATAAGCACAAATAAAGGTGCCCCTGGCGGATGTGGAATTTGTAACTTATAAGCTGCTGATGCAAACTCACCACAATCCCAAAGGCTACCGCTAGCCTCCATTGTCATTACATAAACTATACAGGCTATTAGGCAAACTGCCCAGCCAGTGATGTTGTTAATTTTCTTAAAACTCATACAGTTGTGTCGTTTTTTGGTCGTGGGCAAATATAATACTGTTTATTGAGTGGCTGTAGCAATCAATAAATTAATTTAGGCTGTTTTGTTAAAGGAAATATAATAAGATTACTATATGTATAAATAGATTAAGAAGTGAAAATTGGCAAGACCAAATAAAAAAACCGCTTTAATATGTCTCTTAAGCAAATTTTTCATAGAATTGAACAGCTATCCTTTACCAGATTTTTTCATAGGTGTGGTAGGAGGGGGCTCATCTGCAGGGCGCAAAGGATTAGGCATAGGCGGTACTCCCTCTGGGGTTACTCCGTTAAATATTTTATTTATATAAATCCACTTGCCATTTAGCCATTTAAAACCTTCATAATCTCCATCTGGGACTAGCGTATATTTTTTCTTTGGATCACCCGACTCGGATACCAAATGTTCCATAACAATCATCCCCAATTCTTTGTCATACTTCAAGTAAGGAGAAGCTTCTTCCTTAAACTCTAAGATAATTCTAGAAGGGTCTTTTGTATATTCATTAGTGCTTTCAAAGTAAAAATACTTACCACCAAAAACTGGTTTGCCATCATCGAAAGTGAGGACCTCTATGTATTTTTTATCGCTTCGAATATTGTCAAAATCAAAACCAAAAAGCGTGTAATATTTTTTGCCTTTATATTCGGTTTGTACCATACTTGTATATACAGCACCTATCCAATTTTGGGCGTCTGTGATAGTATCTATCTTATTTTGAATTAAATCAGATTTATCTATTAATGGAATAAGCTTTAAACTACCATCAGCAGTTTTCATTTGTATAGCCCCGTGCTGCCTCACAAAATTCTCGTTGATGACAAGCTGCCAAGTGAAAATTCTAAAACTACTATCATCCGGATAAATTCTTGCTACATTTTTTATTGAATCAAACGGATATGCAAATGAGTTTGGCTCCTTTAAAGCTCGAACCAAGCCTCTGGTAAAAAGGCTGTCAGCTGTAAATCTATCTGAGAGACTTTCTGAGAAAATAATATCTCGAGCCTGCTTTTTTAAAATATTCTCTTGCTCTAGTAGTACTTTTTTTTGCAGCACCGTTAATGGTTGTGCAGAAAGAATATTATTAGCTAAAAACGAAAGAAAAAGCAATATTAATTTCATAGGGTCAAAAATAGTGGCTTTATATCTACAAATTCTCTATCCTGCCATTTAAAGCAATTAATTTAACTAAATATTGTTGTGTAATGTAAAGGACTTGATTGTAGAAAAAATTAGCATTTTATTCCTTTCTTTTATTAACTATTTGTACCGAAGGTTTACTAAATTACAGCTATGTGTTACGACATTTCTTTTCTTGAGAAAATGAAGAAGCTGACCGCTCTTTTTCCTACTCTTGTTTTTGACGAGAATATAAATATGGATTTTGAGCTAGATCATATTTTAGGACATTCTTACTCATCATATCCTGTAATCTATAAAAGTAATACAGATCATATCATACGCTGTAGCATAATGGAGTGGGGCTGTATCCCATTTTATATAACAGATGAAGAAGAGTTTAAAAAACAGAGAGCATCGATGCTGAATGCAAGAGGCGAGCGCATCTTAGGAGATAATAAAAGCTACTGGTATAAAATTAGAAATAGACGGTGCTTGATTCCGGTTACGGGATTTTATGAACATAGAAATTTGAAAGGGTTTAAGAATAAAATTCCTTATCATATTTCATTAAAGTGTAGCTCATTGTTTTACTTGGCAGGTTTGTATTCTGTAGCTAACATCGCAGATAAGGAAACTGGAGAATTAATAGAACGAAAAACATTTACAATTGTTACAACTTCGGCAAATGCAATAATGCAGCAAATCCACAATAATGGAGTTAATGCAGGGAGAATGCCACTGCTTCTTAACGATCACGACTGTGTAAAATGGATTGAACAAGATCTGCCAAGGGACGAACTTGAAAAAATATTATCTTTTCAAATGCCAGTAAATGATATGGCTTGGCATCCTGTTTTCTCTATCCGTACTGCTAAGCAAAGAAAAGATGGGAAGTTGAAAAGTGAAGAATTCAATTGGCCTGAACTAGAAGACCTAATGGTTGATTTATCCTAATTTTATTAAAGTAAAAATTAAGTAAGTGCGTCCCTTCCATTAAACGCTCAGATAGCAGTCGTTACAGGAGTTTAAATATAACTACCGCCGCTACCTTGTAGACGACGATAGTTTTTGCTCAACAAAAATTTACAACACCATACCTGGTTGGTCTGCTGGGTAACGGTCATACTTTTCCTCTTCGTCAGTATTTACTCTTGCAGAGACAGCATCAGTGATTGTATCCCAGCCCTCCTTCATATTATCACTAAGATTCGCAATTTTCTTTCTAGCAGTCTTACCATCCGTAGGTGCATAAAGCATACCTATTGTTACTCCTGCAATAAATCCTATTAGTACTTTTTTCATATTTGATTTTTTTAGTTTTATAATAACTTTATGTAAAGTATAAATAACTATGCCAACTTTGTGGGGAATTGTGAATATTTTTGAATTTATAAGAATTAATTTTCGGCATTCATTTTGGAATGATATGTCATACCCTTTTTAATACTATGAATAAACTCTTTAAAATTTCGTTCAAATTAGGAGCGATTGTATTGTTGGCTTCCCTACTAATAATTTCCTGTAAAGAATCACCAGCTGAGAGCCTAGCCCCTGAAATAGTGAAAGTGGATAGTATTGTAAAGGAAGAGCCCAAATTAGTTCTTATAGAAAAACAAAAAATTACTTACCAACTAGTAGGAAGAAAAACATTCTTTAAAGAGTTCGGTGATTCCATTACTAATGATGGCCTTACCATTATTTCAGATATAAACAGGGTAGATATAAGTCACCTAAAGAGAATTGATAGTATTCTAGTACCTAACCCAATGAACTTAGCTAGGGTAGAATATTCTCCTTTCCCTAATGTTTTACCATCTACAGAAGAGGTAGATAAAATTCTAATATTTGCATATTATGAGCAATATTTTGGCGCTTATGAAAATGGTAAATTGGTACTTACTGGACCTACTAATATGGGAAAAAGCAGCTCTCGAACTCCAACAGGGCTTTTCTTCACAAACTGGAAATCCAAAGAGTCGATAAGCACTGTGAGTAGTGAGTGGATACTGAAGTGGAATTTTAATATTTCTAATTATGGTGGCGTAGGGTTTCACGAATATGCATTGCCGGGTTACCCTGCTTCGCATAGCTGTTTGCGGCTAAAAGCGGAAGATGCAATGTTTTTTTATGGCTGGGCAAACCAATGGAAACTAAATTCCTCCGACAAATTAATAGCCAAAGGCACGCCAGTTATTATTTACGGTATGTATCCTTTTGGGAAACCGAAGCCTTGGTTATCTCTAGTGGACAATCCAAATGCATTAACCATCTCTACCGCGGTACTAGATTCTGTGCTATTGCTCCATCTACCCACAATATTAACGGAACAGAAAAATAGAAAAGAATTAGAAAATAGTGCTGGTAGTTTATGATAAAATGCTATTGTATATCTGGATTAGGAGCAGATGAAACGGTTTTTAAGTTCTTGACGTTTCCTAAAAATGTGGTACCGGTATTTCTAAACTGGCTTCCAGTAAATAATGAAGAATCTTTAGAAGCTTATGCAGAACGGATGAATGAGGGAATTGAAAAAACTGAGCCTTTTTTGCTTCTAGGTTTATCAATGGGTGGAATGATTGCTGTGGAAATTGCAAAGATTAATCCACCAAGAAAACTCATTTTAATTAGTAGTATTACCACATCAACAGAGTTACCAAAACTTTATAAGTTGGCTGGTAAGTACGGTATGAATAGTTTGTTATCGCCTAGGATTTTAAAAAATATTTCGGTTTTAAAGAAATGGTTTGCCTTTTATCAGCCTGCTCATAGAGACCTACTTATAGCTGCTATAAGAAATGCAGATGATAACTTCATTAACTGGGCAATCCCTGCCATTACACATTGGAACAATATAGAGAAACCACTTAGCTACATCCACATTCATGGAACTAAAGATAATGTGCTACCTGCCTCACTTACGCATCCTACTCATCTTATAAATGCTGGTCGACATTTTATGATTGTAGAGAAGGCAGAAGAGATAAGTAGTATCCTAGAAGAGGAACTAAAAGATATTATTTAAGCACTGGTATCTCAAAAAAGCTTCCGCTTGCATCTCCGAAAAATATTTTGATATTAGAAGAAATATAATCGCTAGGCTTTGCTTTGTAAATATCAAGAAACTGTTGTGGGTTTCTATCCACTAGCGGAAACCAACTGCTTTGAATTTGAATCATAAGCTGATGCCCTTTTTTAAATGTGTGGGCAACATCAGGTAATTCAAAACTTACCTTTGTTTTTTGGTTGGGCACAAATGCTTTTGGAACAGAAAAACTTTCTCTAAACTTTCCCCTCATTATTTCTCCTCGTACTAGCATTTCATAACCACCCATTGGATAATCATCTGCTCCATCAATATTTTTTTCGTACTTGAAATCATCTGGAAAAACATCAATTAGTTTAACCACAAAATCTGCATCTGTTGTAGAAATACTCGCAAGTAAATTCGCAATCACTGGGCCTGCAATTGTAAGGTCTTCTGTAATATCCATTTTTAAGGTAACTACATCTGGCCTGCGTTCTGCAAACCTTTGGTCATCCGTCATATACTCCCTTGTTCTTCTGTTATGTACATCCTCTGTGTAAGGGACAGGATGCGCAGGGTCACTAGTATATGCATAGTTTCCGGCTGCACTTGTAGAATTGAAACTTAATCCATTATTGGCGGCTACATACAGCTTTTCTACACTTGAGTTTTTTGACGGCCATTCACTCAATTTTCTCCACTTGTTCTCTCCTGTAAAGAAAATATTTGCCTCTGCAATTTCTGCTGCAGTTCCTTTTCCTTTCAAATAATAATTAAAAAATGGTACTTCTATTTGCTCTTGGTAATACGCAGATGTGTTGCTGCCAAATTGTACATTGCCTAAGTAACTTCCTTCTCTACTCCATTGGCCGTGGTACCAAGGTCCCATTACAATTTTGCTATTTGAAGCTGGACTTTGAGTTTCACAAGCTTTGTAGCTATTCCAAGCGCCCCAGCAATCTTCTGCATCAAAAAGTCCGCCTACCCATAGCATTGCAGGCTTTACATTATATAATCCTACTCTCGCATTTCTTGCTTTCCACCAGTCATCATAGTTAGGATGCTCATACATTTCGTGCCAAAACTCAATGCTATCGCCCATCAGTTTTGCGAGTTGTGCCGGCGATCCATTTTGTAAATAAAATTTATAATTGTCTTTTACATCGGTAGAAAATCCACTTCCGTAATCCATTGTAGGAGCAGGATGGGGCTTGCCAAAAGTTGGATAAAACGAGAATCCATCCATCTGAAAAAATGCGCCTTTATGATGAAAATCATCACCCATAAACCAATCCGTTACTGGTGCCTGCGGACTTACTGCTTTCAATGCCGGGTGGCCGCTGAGAGCTGCTTCTGTGCTATAAAACCCAGGATACGAAGTTCCAAATACACCAACATTTCCGTTATTGTTGGACAGGTTTTTTACCAGCCAATCTATCGTATCATAAGTATCACTTGCTTCATCTATTTCTTTTCCTTTTTTATTTTTGTTAAATGGTCGTACATCTTCAAAAACACCATTGCTCATATATCTACCTCTTACATCTTGCATTACAAAAATGTAATTTTCTTTTACATAAGTTTGTTTGTAACCGTTCCAAATCGCAGCATAGTTTTTCTCTCCGTAGGGTCTGCAAGAGTAGGGTGTACGTGTCATTAAGATGGGATGCTTTTCCGTTGCATCTTTTGGGGCATAGATACTTGTAAATAAAGTGACCCCATCTCTCATTGTGATATAGACTTCCTTCTTGATATAATTATTTGCAAAATAGGTGCTGTCAATATTTTCTGCTGAAGCGTTAAAGACAACGAGTAACATTACACTAGCAATGAATAGTTTTTTCATTTGTTTTTTTTATGTTTTATTTGTCAAATGGGATACGCCTAATAATCATCACGGTTTGTTTAATAATTACTAGTTTCTATCTCATATCATTTTTTTATTCGGCTTCAATTTACAACTTTAAAATATGAATTATTGATATGATAGATAAAGAAATAGTAAAAGCATTTATGATTTGTTTTAAAGAGCAAGATGTGCGAGGTATGATGAGTTATTACTCGGATGATATCGTGTTCTTTGATCC